>NZ_JBEGED010000001.1:27726-218239 GCF_040202885.1 Xanthomonas sp. WHRI 1810A | reverse complement strand
GCGTCTGTGTGGCGGCATTCTACAGAGGAGCGCGGGGCTGTCAACCGTTGTAACGAAAAAAATGCTTTTTGTTCAATCGGTTAGCGGAGTCCTGCAACCGCTTGATCGTCTGCGACCCCGGCTGCACGGGCATCTGCGCACTAATTCAGTGGATGCGTTTCGCTTTTGACCATTCACTTTTCAGACATTTCCTGCTGACAAGCCAGTGTTGCAAGTGCGGCATTCGGGCATGAGTGAGATACTGCATCACCTTCTTCCGTACGTCCGCACGCTATGCAGCAGCGCAAAATCATCCACGTCGACTGTGATTGCTTCTACGCCGCCATCGAAATGCGCGACGACCCGCGGCTGGCAGGCAAACCATTGGCAGTGGGCGGCTCGGCTGATCGGCGCGGCGTCATTGCCACCTGCAACTATGAGGCGCGCGCCTACGGGGTACGTTCGGCGATGTCATCGCGCCATGCGCTGACGCTGTGCCCGGACCTGACCATCGTCAAGCCCCGGTTCGATGCCTATAAAGAAGCGTCGAAAGAAATCCACGTGATTTTCCGCGAATACACCGACTTGATTGAGCCTCTATCGCTCGATGAGGCCTATCTGGACGTTTCCCAAAGCGAACACTTTGCCGGCAGCGCCACGCGTATCGCCCAGGACATTCGCCGGCGAGTGTCCAATCAGCTGCATATCACGGTCTCGGCGGGGGTCGCCCCGAACAAGTTTCTGGCCAAGATCGCCAGCGACTGGAAAAAACCGAATGGTCTGTTCGTGATCACACCGGATCAGGTGGAGGCGTTTGTGGCCGACCTCCCGGTGTCGAAATTACACGGCGTTGGCAAAGTCACGGCTGACCGCCTGGGCAAGCAGGGCATCAATACCTGCGCCGATCTGCGGCAGTGGAACCGGTTGGCGCTGGTCCGCGAGTTCGGGTCATTTGGTGAAAGGTTGTGGAGCCTGGCCCACGGCATCGACGACCGGCCGGTGCAGAACGACAGTCGCCGGCAATCGGTCAGTGTCGAAAACACCTACGACACCGATCTGCCCGATCTGGCCAGCTGTGTGGAGAAGCTGCCGGCGCTGATCGAGACGTTATCGGAGCGCATCGAGCGCATGGACACTCAATACCGCCCGGGCAAGCCGTTCGTGAAGGTGAAATTTCACGATTTCACCCAGACCACGTTGGAGCAGGCGGGGGCAGGGTGGGATCTGGGCAGTTACACGCAACTGCTGACTCAAGCGTTTGCCCGTGGCGGCAAGCCGGTGCGACTGCTGGGGGTGGGCGTGCGATTGCTGGACTTGCGCGGTGCCCACGAGCAGTTGGAGCTGTTTTCCCATTGATGCAGCGTCTGGCCGCCTGGCAATTCGCCTGCGGCCACGCTGATGCAAAAACGCTTACTCGGCAGAGGCCGGCACCGCCACCAAGCGGCCCGCGTCTTTGGCAAGGGACCGGAGAAACTCGTGCTGCAGCTGAGGATCGTTGCGGGTCATTTCGATCAGGGTCTGTTCCAACTCACTCGCTTCTTCCTCAAGCCCCAGGTCGGACAGGCGCTTGACGCGATGCACCCACTGGCTCACCTCATCATCCTCCAGATCATCGTAGATAAGCCCATGCGCTTCGATCAATTTGCCTCGCAGTGATTTACTCAGCGGCAAGGAGGCATTGGTGTGCACGGTGGCCTGCTCGTCTTCCACCCGCAGGTTCAACTGGGTGACACGGCTCAGGTCCTGTTCGGCAAAGGGGCTGTCCAGCAGGTTGATGCGCAGGACACCGTTGCGATCAGTGGTCAGTTCATGGGTCTGGTTGCCCGCATTGACCTCCACCGGGCTTTCGCTCCATGGCAGGCTGGTGTGCTCCACGCGATGGTCATGCTGCACTTCATCGATCCCGGCCAGGTTCTGCTGCGCGCGGCCGTGGGAAGGGACGTTCATGAACGGGTTGAGGCCGGCCACGCCGTAGCTGATCCAGTCCTTGGTGATGCTGTCCGGCAGGCTGCCGAACGTCAGGACGTTCACAATGTTTGCGCCGACGCCCGCAACAACCGTGACGGCGCCCAGCGGAATCTCGTAGATTTCGCGCCAGGGCTGGTAGGGCGTGTAGCGATCGTAGTGACGGGTGACTTCGAACTCGGTGACGTCGAAGGTTTTTAATTCTTGAATACGCACGCGACGTTGCGGCAGCTCCAGGGTCTTGGGCTCGCCGACGTCGACTTGCAGGCTGTGTTCGAGCAGTTTTCGCTCGATGCGCTCTTCGTGCTCGCTGCGCTGGGACAGGTTATTGGCGCAACCGCTGATCAGCAGTGTGCCGCACAGCGTGGCGCTTGCGAGGCTTAAGGAACTTCGCTTGTACATGAGATCTCTGGCAGCAGATGAGGCGCAGACGCCTGGACAAGCGTCGAGGCTCAAGAGGGCGCGCCCGCTACGGCGAGCGCGCCCCAGGATTCAGCGGTTCAGACGGCCCTGAATAAAGGACAGCACATCCGCCACAGGCAGGGCCTGGGCTTCTGGTTCGGTGCGGCTCTTGTATTCCAGATTGCCCTCGGCCAGGCCACGGTCACTGACCACGATCCGATGCGGAATGCCGATCAGTTCCATGTCAGCGAACTTGATGCCGGGGCTGACCTTTTTGTCGCGGTCATCGAGCAGGACGTCGAAGCCGGCAGCCGTCAGTTCGGCGTACAGCTTGTCCGTCGCTTCACGCACGGCCTCGGTTTCATAACGCAGTGGCACCAACGCAATCTGGAACGGCGCCAGGGCGTCACTCCAGATAATGCCGTTGGCATCGTTGTTCTGCTCGATGGCTGCGGCCACGACGCGGGAAACGCCGATGCCGTAGCAACCCATGGTCAACAAGACCGGCTTGCCGTTCTCACCCAGCACCTGGCACTTCATCGCTTCGCTGTACTTGGTGCCCAGCTGGAAGATGTGGCCCACTTCGATGCCGCGCTTGATGACCAGCGTGCCCTTGCCGTCGGGGCTTGGGTCGCCTGCAACCACGTTACGCAGATCGGCAACGGTCGGTACGGGCAGATCACGCTCCCAGTTCACGCCGAAGTAGTGTTTGTCATCGATGTTTGCGCCGATGCCGAAATCGCTCATCAGTTCGACCGAGCGGTCGATGATGCACGGCAGGGGCAGGTTCAGCGGACCCAGGGAACCGGCACCGGCGCCAATGGCGTCGCGCAGTTCGGCTTCGCTGGCCATGACCAGCGGGTTGGCGACCTGCTCAAGGTTTGCGGCCTTGATTTCGTTCAGTTCGTGATCGCCCCGAATGATCAGCGCAATCAGCTTGCCTTCTTCGGCCGCGTGAACGACCAGCGTTTTCACGGTTTTTTCGATCGGCAGGCCGAACTCTTCGACCAGTGCTGCGATGGTCTTGGCGTTTGGCGTGTCCACCAGGCGCATGTCTTCAGTGGCCGGGGCGCGTTGGGTTTCCAGCGGCACGGCTTCGGCTTTTTCAATGTTGGCGGCGTAGTCGGACGTATCGCTGAACACGATATCGTCTTCACCGGACTCGGCCAGCACGTGGAACTCGTGGGAACCGGCCCCGCCGATGGAACCGTTGTCTGCTTCCACCGGGCGGAAGTTCAGGCCCAGGCGGGTGAAAACGTTGCAGTACGCCTGGTGCATGCGATCGTAGGTTTCCTGCAGGGAATCCTGAGTCGTATGGAAGGAGTAGGCGTCCTTCATGATGAACTCGCGGCCGCGCATCAAGCCGAAACGGGGGCGGATTTCATCACGGAATTTGGTCTGGATCTGGTACATGTTGATCGGCAGCTGCTTGTAGCTGTTCAGCTCGTTGCGCGCCAGATCGGTAATGACCTCTTCGTGGGTCGGGCCCGCGCAGAACTCGCGATCATGTCGGTCTTTCAGGCGCAGCAGTTCAGGGCCGTATTGTTCCCAGCGACCTGATTCCTGCCACAGCTCAGCCGGTTGTATGCCAGGCATCAATACTTCCAGGGCACCGGCGGCGTTCATTTCCTCCCGCACCACTGCCTCGACCTTGCGCAATACCCGCAGGCCCATGGGTAGCCACGTATAGAGGCCGGAAGCCAGTTTACGAATCATGCCCGCCCGCAGCATCAGCTGATGGCTGATCACAACCGCGTCGGAAGGCGTTTCTTTCTGTGTAGCAAGCAAATATTGACTGGTACGCATGGTAGGCCGTTGTCGGTTGCAGGGACTGGAAATGACCCGGCATTGTACGGCGGTGGTCCGGGCGAGTACAGGGTGAGGGGAGCGTTGCAAGCAGGCGGGAAGTGCTTTTCAGCGGGAATGAAAAAGCCCGGCACGAGGCCGGGCTTTTATACAACGAGTGTCAGACGTTTCGATTACAGAACCGAGATCGGGTAGTCGACGATCAGACGGAACTCTTTGATATCGCCTTCAGCCTGATCGGCGTTGGCGGTGTGGAACGCTTGGCGGATGCGGAACGACAGGTCTTTTGCCGGGCCAGTCTGAACTACATATTTGGCTTCGATGTTGGTTTCGTGGTGCTTGCCGTCAGAACCGTAGCCGTAAGCGCGGTACGGGCTATCAGCAGCCATCTTGGAACCGTCGATGTCTCTACCGGTGATGAAACGGGTCATGAAGCTCAGACCCGGTACGCCGTAGGTGGCCATGTTCAGGTCGTAACGCGCCTGCAAGGATTTCTCACCAGGACCGTTGAAGTCAGAATACTGAATCGAGTTCGCGAGGAAGATCGAGTCGCCGCCTTTGTTATCGTCGCCGATACCAATGTAGTCAAACGGGGTGTCACCGTTCACCTTCTGGAAGGCGACGGTCAGCGTATGAGCCGCCAGGAAAGAGTAAGCAGCGGACAGCGAGTACGTATTGTTGCTGATCTCGCCAGCGCGTTTGCTGCCGGTATCCTGCGTGTTGTAGTAGTTGAAGTCGAAAGCCAGGGACTGGTCATCGGTCAACGGCAGCGCGTAGTTTATGTTGCTGTAGTACTGATTCCAGACATCTTCGAGTTTGCCGTAGTAGAACGCCACACCCAGGTTGTCATTGACCGCGTATTTACCACCACCAAAGGTAGCGGACTTGGCAGTCACGTTAGCGTATTGGGCCCAGATCTCGCCATTACGATTGGTTTCATCCTGGCTGGTGCCTGAGGTGAAGCGACCGGCTTCAACATCCAGCCCCTTGATCTCGCTGCTCTGCAAGCTCACGCCGGTAGAAGTTTGTGGCAACAGACGGGAACCGCCGACTGCGTATACCGGGTTGGCCGGCTGCATGTCGCCGATTTTCAATTCGGTTTTCGAAATACGGAACTTGGCGGCAGCACCGGCTTTGCCGAAACTGTCGTGGTTATCGCCGTCGCTATCAGTGGAGAGGTTGCCCGAACCCGAATAGTGGTTTTGACCATCGAGCTTGAAGCCTGCGTAGCCAAAGGCATCAACGCCAACGCCGATCAGGCCCTGGGTGTAACCGGAGCTGTAATTACCCCAGAAACCTTGAGTCCAGTCTTTATCGTCTACGCCTTCGTTTTTCTTGTCGCGGTTGAAATAGTAGTTACGAGCCTTGAGATCCAGATGGCTGTCTTCTACAAAACCCTTGGCTTCAGATTGGTCGCTTACGAAAGCTGCCGCTGTTGCCAGTTGCGTGCTGGCGGCGGTAACTGCCAGTGCGATTGCGCTCCACTTCATCACTCTCATCGTGACTTTGCTCCTTTGGTTTTTAAGAAGAGTACTGCCGTCCCACCTGTTTTTTTATCTGGGAGGCTCTTTCTTTTTTGTGTCCGCGAAATTTATATGACGCGGACATTATTGGCGATAGTGACCCACCTATCCTTTTCAAATTCTTTACGGCCATGTCGCTGGCCGGCGCTGTCCATGTCGCTGTTGAACAGCTCTCAACATTTAAAAACGTATGACTGCCTCAGGTTTGTCGAAGGTTGAAGCCACTCCGCAGTGGTTTGATATCGCCCTTCAAGAAGCCTTTGGAAAGCGTGCCCGTTGTTACCTTGATGGCCGGTGCCATGATCCTCTTGGACCTGCGCCGTGTTGCTCCTGTGAGTGATATAGCAACAACCGTGCTCAAAGTTCGCACTCACGTGAAAAAAAAGTGAAAGGACGATTAAAATTCACAGGTTCACGCCCTAATTCACTGTTTTTAATGGATAAAATAATTTTCAGAAACCTCGCTTCACACGCTGTGTTGCAGCAGGCTAAGCCACGGACATGTCACCTTCGTTACCCGTTTCCTGCTGCAAGTGGGTAAATCGCGGATACGACGTGTAGACAGTGTCGGGTGAGTGAGTCGTTTTGGTGCGCTGGCCAGCAGAAATGCCTGATGTTGGGACTCTAGTACCCGTTTTCCTTAGCGCTGGAAATATCAGGCGCGCTATCCAGAGATCACATAAAGGCAAAGCACTTGATATGCGGCGTATTAAGCGAATGCACGCCCCGTTTTAAAGGGGCTCTCGGTCCGTCGCGGGTCTTCGCATGTTGGGTCATATCAGTGCGTAGTCCTCAAAAGCGTCCAATGCTGGTGCGTGGTAACTGTCTGATAAGCAACAGCGATCGAGCAAAGTGCTCGTAACGCCGCCCCTCTGCGTGATTCGGGGGCCTATCCCGCGTATCCTGCTCGGCATTATGAGTCTGGGTTTCAAAGCACTGAGCCTGACGCGCCCACGGTTGCCAGGAGTTGCCTATGTTTGTCTTAGATTCTCGGTTGATGCAGGACACGTTGGTTGTGGGAGATTTCCCGCTGTGCCGACTGCTGCTGTCGAATGACTCAAATTATCCCTGGTTTATTTTGGTGCCGCGGCGCGCGGATATTTCCGAAGTGTTTCAGCTGCCCGAAGTCGATCAGCTTCAGCTGTGGAGAGAGGCGACGCTGCTGTCCGGTCTGGTCAATGCCGCGTTCAATGCCGACAAGGTAAACGTCGCCGCGCTGGGCAACGTCGTCAGCCAGTTGCACATGCACGTCATCGTCCGTTACCGCACGGATGCAGCCTGGCCGGCGCCGGTCTGGGGCAAACACCCCGCCACGCCTTATACAGAAGACGGCATTGCCGCTGTGCTTGAGCAGTTGAAAGCGGTGTTACCGGATGATTTCGCCTTTACGCAGGAACACGTATGAACGTTGATGATCGCGTCACAGAGCTGGAGACACGACTGGCGTTTCAGGACGACACGATTCAGGCGCTGAACGATGTGTTGGTGGTGCAACAACGCACAATGGAGAGGCTGCAGCGGCAGGTTGCAGCGTTGATCAAGCGTCAGGATGAAATGGGTGGGCAATTCGAAGCGTCTGAGGAAGACGCCCCACCTCCTCATTATTAAGCGGCTGTCAGACACAAAAAAACCGCGCCTGATTGAGGGCGCGGTTTTTTTTGGAGCCAGAAATGATCAGCGGCGAGGTAATGCCGCAATCACGTCTTCGGCCTGCAGGCCTTTATCGCGGTTCATCACGGAAAACTCTACGCGCTGGCCTTCGACCAACACCCGGTGACCTTCTCCGCGAATGGCGCGGAAATGCACAAAGATGTCATCGCCGGAGTCGCGCGAGATGAAGCCAAACCCTTTGGAGGTGTTGAACCACTTCACCGTGCCGGTATCGCGGTTACCCAAATCCTGGCTCTGGGCAGCAGGAGAGGGCGATGACTTGTAGAAGCTGACCGCCAGATGCAGGGCTACTGCAATGACAACGGCAATCAGGCTGACCAGAATGGCCGGTTGGCCAGCGATCGTTTCCAACGGTATCAACAGAATCATGATTTGAAGAACAACAGCAAGGATCAGCAGCGCGCTGACCAGGTTTTGCAGCTGGTGACGTGGTCCTCTGTTCCAATAGGGGATCACTGGGGCAAGCAACAGATTGAGCAGGCCGAAGAAGGCCAGATACAACGCATCAGGTTGAGACAGGTAGGACGCCAGGGCTTCGCTACGCAGGCCAGGTATGAATGACAGCAGCAGGGCAGCAGCGCCCGTTAGCAGGTGGACTATTTTCAACATTTTGACTAACTCACATTAAGACGGATCACGAGGAAATAGCTGATGACCTTCGGTACGCTTCTGAAAATGGAAGGCGTGATGCACTCGGATCGACTCAGCCTATGCGCTATAGCCGTCAGGCATTTGGATAGCGGCACCCGGTGTATTTAACAGCAAAGCCGAGAGCTACTCAAATCAAGTGCTTAGCTCGGTTGGATGCAGGCGCAGGTGGCCCTTTGACTTGTTTTTGGCGATGCACCGCGGACGTTGATTCCAGAGGGCTTGGCCGGGATGCCGACGCTGGGCAAAGAGTGTTTACCTGCCGATTCGGGGCGTAGGGGGCGGATCGTCACGGCCATGGCTGCTTTTACGTCGCATTCCGGGCCGTTGAGGCTGCACGGGCGGCTCGCTCTTGATAGAGTGGACGGGATCTTCATGCTCAACACCATCAAATAAAGGGGAAGAAACATGGCAATCGACATTGGTATCAGCGAAGAAGATCGTAAATCGATCGTGGACGGACTTTCGCGTCTGCTGGCTGATACTTACGTGCTGTACCTCAAAACCCATAACTTTCACTGGAACGTCAGTGGCCCGATGTTCCGTACGTTGCATCTGATGTTTGAAGAGCAATATAACGAACTTGCGCTGGCCGTGGATTCGATTGCCGAACGTATTCGTGCGCTGGGCTTTCCTGCGCCGGGGACGTATTCAACATATGCTCGTCTTTCGACCATCAAAGAAGAAGAAGGCGTGCCTGGCGCAGAAGACATGATCCGCTCTTTGGTCAGTGGCCAAGAGGCCGTGGTTCGCACGGCTCGCGGTATCTTCCCGTTGTTGGACAAAGTCAGTGACGAGCCGACGGCCGACCTGCTGACCCAACGCATGCAGGTGCACGAAAAAACTGCCTGGATGCTGCGCTCCATGCTCGAAACAAAGTAATGCGGCGGGCGAGCGGCGAATCATTCGTCGCTCGCCGTCTCTGATTGCCGCCGTTGCCCGCTCCCGGGCCTACTCGCCTCATCCGTCGCCTCCGTGGCCCCGTCGCTTCATATCGCCAGGCAATGCCAAGGCTCACCTTGGTGCACATTTAAAAAATTATCCGTTCTATGATGTTTAATAAAGTAGGCTGGTTCAGGTGTGTTCTCTTTATAAGTATTAAGCGTGGAAACAATAAATAATTACCACCTTTCTGATCATATGCTAATGGTCTTAAGTCCACTCCCGAGATTCCTCTTGTAAAAGTGGTTGTGTCCTACAGCACTTATGCGTTGTACCCGCTGGATAAATGATCCTGAACAAGGCTTGATAGAGGCGTATCTATTTGTGTAGATCAACCTGGTATTTGAATTAAGTTCTTGAAGAAGGGAGGCGTCATGGGTCGAGGATCAGCTCGAGAAAACGGGGATCTAGGTGCCGGAATCAGCATCAGCAGTGATCCCTTTGTTGAAGACTTCGATATGGAGCTTGCGCAGCCTCATTCACGCTCTGTGAGGTTGAACGGTCTGGCAACCTGTTTGCGGCTGGAAGAGGTTTATTGGAATATTCTGGCGGAAATCGCCCGGCTTAATTGCTGTTCCGTCAATTCTGTTCTGTCCTATGTCGACAGAGAGGTGCACCTGAGGCATGGAGGGGTCAAGAATTTCAGCGGTTTGATTCGTGTCGTATGCGTGGCCCATGTGCTCAAGACCGATGGCTTGCAGCTATCGAAAGCGTGATCCTGATTGATTCAAATTTCGCGGGCTCGCTTTCGGCGGGCTTGCACCTTGCGCGTTGTCCTGCTCGCGTAAGCAGACTGCGCGATGGGTCGTCTTCATTGCGATCCATCTGCGCGGCTGCACAGCCTTGATTAACCCTATATAATCCCCCGCCTTACTCTGGAAGGCAGGTCCAGACCGCTGGGTTGATCTGCATGCCAAGGCTCTCGCACCGCTGCCCGCCAGGGCTGACGGGAGCTCCACCGAATTCCGAATTACGAGAAGTGAAAACACGATCATGATGCGCAGCCATTATTGCGGCCAACTCAATGAGAGCCTGGAAGGTCAAGAAATCACTCTGTGCGGCTGGGTCCACCGCCGTCGCGACCACGGAGGTGTGATTTTCCTCGACATTCGCGATCGCGAAGGTCTGGCTCAGGTGGTGTTCGATCCGGATCGTGCTGATACCTTCGCCGCCGCCGATCGCGTCCGTAGTGAATACGTCGTCAAGGTGACGGGCAAGGTTCGTGCGCGACCTGCAGGGGCTGGCAACGCAAACATGGCCTCCGGCGCCATCGAGGTGCTGGGTTACGAGCTCGAAGTGCTGAATGAATCGGAAACCCCGCCGTTCCCGTTGAATGAATACTCCGATGTCGGTGAAGAAACCCGTCTGCGCTATCGTTTCATTGATTTGCGCCGCCCGGAAATGGCTGAAAAGCTGCGTTTGCGCTCACGGATCACGTCCAGCATCCGTGGCTTCCTCGACAGCAACGGTTTCCTGGATGTTGAAACCCCGATCCTGACCCGCGCCACGCCTGAAGGCGCACGTGATTACCTGGTGCCCAGCCGTACTCACGCAGGCAGCTTCTTCGCCCTGCCGCAGTCGCCGCAACTGTTCAAGCAGCTGCTGATGGTGGCCGGCTTCGACCGCTATTATCAAATTGCCAAGTGCTTCCGCGACGAAGACCTACGTGCCGACCGTCAGCCTGAATTCACTCAGATCGACATCGAAACCAGCTTCATGAACGAAACCGAAATCATGGGTGTCACCGAAACCATGATTCGCAAGCTGTTCAAGGAAGTGCTGGACCTGGAATTTGCCGACTTCCCGCACATGACCTTCGAAGAAGCCATGCGCCGCTTCGGTTCCGACAAGCCGGACCTGCGTAACCCACTGGAACTGGTTGACGTGGCCGATCAGCTCAAGGATGTCGAGTTCAAGGTCTTCAGTGGTCCGGCCAACGATCCTAAGTGCCGTGTGACCGCCTTGCGGGTACCGGGCGGCGCGAGCATGCCGCGCAGCAAGATCGACGACTACACCAAGTTCGTTGGCATCTACGGTGCCAAGGGCCTTGCCTACATCAAGGTCAACGAGCGCGCCAAAGGTGTTGAAGGTCTTCAGTCCCCGATCGTCAAGAACATCCCGGAAGCCAGCCTGAACGTGATCCTTGATCGTGTTGGCGCGGTTGACGGCGATATCGTGTTCTTCGGCGCTGACAGATTCAAAGTCGTCAGCGAGGCACTGGGTGCGTTGCGGATCAAGGTCGGCAACGATCTGAACCTGCACACCTGTGAGTGGGCGCCGATGTGGGTTGTCGATTTCCCGATGTTCGAAGAAAACGAAGACGGCAGCTTCTCGGCCCTGCACCACCCGTTCACCGCGCCCAAGTGCTCCCCTGAAGAGCTGGAGGCCAACCCTGCTACGGCGTTGTCCCGTGCCTACGACATGGTGCTCAACGGCACCGAGTTGGGCGGCGGTTCGATCCGTATCCATCGCAAGGAAATGCAGCAGGCCGTCTTCCGCCTGTTGGGCATCTCCGAAGCGGAGCAACAGGAGAAGTTCGGCTTCCTGCTCGACGCCCTGAAATACGGTGCGCCACCGCACGGTGGTCTGGCGTTTGGTCTGGACCGTCTGGTGATGCTGATGACCGGCGCTCAGTCGATTCGTGAAGTCATTGCCTTCCCGAAAACCCAGAGTGCTGCGGACGTCATGACCCAGGCACCGGGCGCCGTCGACGCCAAGGCGCTGCGCGAACTGCATATCCGTTTGCGCGAACAGCCAAAGGCCGAGTAAGCCGGGGAGGGCGCAGCGGCGGGATGCTGTGCCCTTTCCCTGATTTCTGCATCGTTGCGTCAGTAAGGCGCCTTCGCTTGAGTGATCATGTCGCGGGCGTTCGTGTTTCAAGGTTTGGAGCGTGTTATGGCTGGTCATTCCAAGTGGGCGAACATCAAGCACCGCAAAGAGCGGCAGGACGCCAAGAAAGGCAAGATTTTCACCAAATGGATCCGTGAGTTGACCGTTGCTGCGCGCCAAGGCGGCGGTGATCCAGCTTCCAATCCTCGTCTGCGCCTGGCGCTGGACAAGGCCTTGGGCGCGAACATGACCCGCGACACGATAGACCGCGCGGTAGCGCGCGGCGTGGGTGCCGATGAAGGCAACGACGTCGAAGAGCTCGGTTATGAAGGTTACGGCCCGGGCGGCGTGGCGGTCATGGTGGAAACCATGACAGACAACCGCAACCGTACCGCTGCCGCTGTTCGCCACGCGTTCAGCAAGTGTGGCGGCAATCTGGGCACTGATGGGTCGGTGGCTTACCTGTTCGAGCGCAAGGGGCAGATTTCGTTTGCCGCCGGCGTCGATGAAGATTCGCTCACCGAAGCCGCCATGGACGCGGATGCTGACGACATTGTCACCAATGAAGACGGGTCACTTGACGTGTTCACGTCGTTTGCGGGCTTCTACTCGGTACGCAACGCTATTGAAGCGGCAGGGTTCAACGCCGTCGATGCGGAAATCGTCATGCAGCCCACCACCAGTGCGGTGCTTGATCTTGAAATGGCTGAAAAGGTGCTCAAGCTGATCGACATGCTTGAAGACCTGGACGACGTCCAGAACGTTTATTCCAATGCTGAAATTCCGGACGATGTGCTGGAGCAGCTTGGCTGACAGTGTTTTGTCAGGAATTTGAAGCCGGAGCGACGAAGCGCTGATCACCTCATCGCTATCGGCCTCCGGCTTCTGCCTTTATGCTGCGTTTCATTGGACGCATCACTTCTCATGCTGCAGGCGTTATGACTCTTATCCTAGGTATCGATCCCGGTTCGCGAATTACCGGTTACGGTGTTGTACGAGATACCGGACGCGGCTGCGAATACGTCGCGTCAGGCTGTATTCGCACGGGCAGCGGCTTGTTGCATGAGCGTCTGCAGATCGTGTTTCGCGGCGTGCGGGAAGTTATTCAGACCTACGAACCTGTCACCATGGGCATCGAAAAAGTGTTCATGGCCAAAAACGCCGATTCTGCGCTAAAGCTAGGTCAGGCGCGGGGTGCCGCCATCGTCGCGGGTGCCGAGGAAAACCTCGAGATCGCTGAGTACACCGCAACACAGGTCAAGCAGGCGGTCGCCGGTACCGGTGGTGCAAACAAAGAGCAGGTGATGATGATGGTCATGTACCTGCTCAAACTGACCCAAAAGCCGCAGATTGATGCGTCCGATGCGCTGGCGATTGCGCTGTGCCATGCGCATACCCGATCAAGTCTTATCCCTCATGGCCTGAGTGCCGCGCGCAGTCGTGGCGGACGACTGCGGCTGTAATGAATCATTCGCTTGTACATTTTCACTTGCAGGTCACACACGTACTGCAAATATGACGGGCACGGTTAAGCCGGTAAGAGTATTCCCGGCCATCGATAAGGATCTGATAGGTGATTGGACGTTTACGCGGTTCACTGGTCGAGAAACAACCGCCGCACCTGGTGCTTGATGTCGGCGGCGTGGGGTACGAAATCGAAGTCCCCATGACCACGTTGTACAGATTGCCTCACGTGGGCGAGCAGGTGACGCTGCACACCCACCTGGTGGTCCGCGAGGATGCACACCTGCTGTTCGGTTTTTATGAAAAGCGTGACCGCGAGATGTTTCGTGAGCTGATTCGCCTCAACGGGGTCGGACCGAAGCTCGCACTGGCGTTGATGTCGACGCTGGAAGTCGATGAGCTGGTACGTTGCGTTCAGGCCCAGGACACCTCGGCCTTGACCCGCGTACCCGGGGTCGGCAAAAAGACCGCCGAGCGTTTGCTGGTCGAACTCAAGGATCGCTTCAAGGCATGGGACTCGCTGCCTGGATCTTTCAGGCTCGTGTCCGAAGGGCCGGGGGCACCGGTGCAAGAGGCGACGGCGGAATCCGATGCAGTCAGTGCACTTATTTCGCTGGGGTATAAACCCCAAGAGGCCAGCAAGGCTGTTTCCGCGATCAAGGACAAGAATTTGAGCAGTGAAGATTTTATCCGCCGTGCACTGAAGGGGATGGTTTAAGTGATTGACGCCGATCGCCTGATAGCCGCCACGGGAGGACGTGACCGAGACGAGCAGCTGGACCGTGCGATTCGGCCGCTTAGCCTGGCTGACTACATCGGTCAGCCCACAGTGCGCGAGCAGATGGAACTGTTCATTCAGGCTGCGCGCGGGCGAAACGAGGCACTCGACCACACCCTGATCTTCGGCCCGCCCGGACTCGGCAAAACGACCCTGGCCAACATCATTGCCCAGGAAATGGGCGTGTCGATCAAGAGCACGTCAGGTCCGGTGCTTGAACGGCCGGGGGATCTGGCGGCGATCCTGACAAACCTCGAACCCCATGATGTCCTGTTCATCGACGAGATCCATCGGCTTTCCCCCATTGTCGAGGAAGTGCTGTACCCGGCGATGGAGGATTTTCAGCTCGACATCATGATCGGAGAAGGCCCGGCTGCGCGCTCCATCAAGCTGGATCTGCCGCCGTTCACGCTGGTTGGTGCAACAACCCGTGCCGGCATGCTGACCAATCCGTTGCGGGACCGCTTCGGGATCGTGCAGAGGCTGGAGTTCTACAACGTCGCGGATCTTGCAATTATCGTCTCGCGCTCTGCCGGCATTCTTGGTTTGCACATCGAAGACGCTGGCGCCTTTGAAATCGCCCGCCGTGCCCGCGGTACCCCGCGAATCGCCAACCGGCTGTTGCGCCGCGTCCGGGATTTTGCCGAGGTGCGTGCGCAGGGGCAGATTACCAAGGACATTGCCGATCTGGCGCTTAACCTGCTGGACGTCGATGAACGCGGGTTTGATCACCAGGATCGACGACTGCTGCTTACGATGATCGAGAAGTTCGATGGCGGGCCGGTCGGGGTGGACAACCTCGCGGCGGCCATCAGCGAAGAACGCCACACCATTGAAGATGTGCTTGAACCCTATTTGATCCAGCAAGGCTATATCATGCGCACGCCCCGCGGACGTGTGGTGACGCGTCACGCCTACCTGCATTTCGGGCTGAACATCCCGTCGCGGATGGGCGAGTTGCCCACTGTGAGCACGCCCGTCGATGATCCCGACGATTAATACTCACGACGGGCGATTTATTCGCACGTTTCATGGTCTGACGGGCAGCGGTAAAAAATCGCTGATGCTCCACTGCAAAATCGATAAAAAACAGTTGCCTGGCCGGATTGGCAACTTGAGGAGTAAGCACTAGAGTATGCGCGCGCAAAACGGGGCTCAGTCGTTCGCACATCGCTGTCGCGTTTATTACGAAGACACTGATGCGGGCGGCATCGTTTATTACGTAAATTATTTGAAATTCATGGAGCGGGCTCGTACCGAGCGGCTGCGGGAACTGGGGTTCGCCCAGTCCGCACTGGCAGGCGAGAACCTGTTGTTTGTCGTGCATTCCAGTGAGGCTCGTTACCACAAGCCTGCGCGGTTGGACGATGAATTGCTGGTCAGCGCCGAGGTAACTGAATTGAGCCGCGTAAGCCTGCGATTTCATCAGCAGGTCAGGCGGGCAACAGATGATGCGCTGCTCTGCGAAGGGCAGTTTTTAGTGGCGTGTGTGCGCGCCGACAGTTTGAAACCCCGAGCCATTCCCGAAGCTTTGCGTACGGCCTTTGCCGGCCAGAGCGGCGCGGGTACACATTCAGAGCAGGAGATACAGCGTGGAAGCTAACGTCGTCGACCATTCCTCCATGTGGAGTTTGGTCAGCAATGCCAGCGTGGTCGTTCAATTGGTAATGCTGATCCTGGTGGCTGCTTCAGTCACCTCGTGGGTCATGATTTTTCAGCGCAGCAGCATGCTGCGTGCAGGGCGACGTGCGCTGGAGAGCTTCGAAGAGCGCTTCTGGTCGGGCATTGACCTGTCCAAACTCTACCGTCAGGCCGGGAGCAACCCGGACCCGGATTCTGGCGTAGAGCAAATCTTCCGTGCCGGTTTCAAAGAGTTCTCGCGTCTGCGCCAGCAGCCGGGCGTAGATCCCGATGCGGTCATGGAGGGCGTTGCCCGTGCCATGCGCGTGGCGATTTCCCGCGAAGAAGAAAAGCTTGAACAAAGTCTTCCGTTCCTCGCGACAGTGGGTTCAACCAGTCCTTATGTCGGCCTGTTTGGTACTGTCTGGGGGATCATGAACTCCTTCCGTGGTCTGGCCACCGCCCAGCAGGCTACTCTGGCGACCGTTGCCCCGGGCATCGCAGAAGCACTGATCGCTACCGCCATTGGCCTGTTCGCGGCAATCCCTGCAGTAATCGCCTACAACCGTTTTGCCGCTCGCGGTGAGAACCTGATTGGTCGTTACTACACATTCGCCGACGAGTTCCAGGCAATCCTGCACCGCAAAGTGCACACCAGCGAAGACTAAGCAGGTATTTCCAAATGGCTTTAATCGCTCGCGATCGACGAAAAAAACGCAAGCCGGTCGCCGAAATGAACGTGGTGCCCTACATCGATGTGATGTTGGTGCTGCTGGTCATTTTCATGGTGACCGCGCCAATGATTAACCAGGGCGTGAAGGTTGACCTGCCCAAGGTGTCCAGCGAGGCCTTGCCCCAGGACAATAACAACCAGGTCCTGACGATTTCGATCAAGGCTGACAAGACCTACTACTGGAACCTTGGCAGTGAAGTCGATACCGACAAGCAGATGGACAAGGCCATGACCTTGCCGCAGCTGACAGCTGCCGTGACCAAGATCGTCTCGGCCGGTCGCGAAGCCGGCAAGCAGACCCAGGTCTTCATTCGTGGCGACAAGACCGTCGATTATGGATCGGTCATGGGCACCATGGGTGGGTTGCAGAAAGCCGGGGTCGGGAATGTTGGCTTGATTACTGAGGCGCCCTGATGCAGCCGATTCGAGAGCCGACAGCCTCGGAAAGCTACTTCTGGCCGACTGTCTGGGCTGTGGCGTTGCACATCCTGATCTTTGGCATGCTCTTCGTCAGTTTTGCCATGACGCCGGAACTGCCGGAGGCCAAGCCCATTGTTCAGGCAACGCTCTATCAGTTGAAGTCTAAAAGTCAGGCCACGACCCAGACCAACCAGAAGCTTGCCGGTGAGGCAAAGAAATCCGCTGCGCGACAAACAGAAGCCGAGCAGATGGAGCAGAAAAAAGTTGAGCAGGAGAAGCAGGAAGCCGTGAAGGCGGCGGAACAAAAGAAAGAGGATGCCGCTCAAAAAGCCGAAGAACAAAAGGCTGAAGAAACCAAGAAGGCAGACGAAGCTAAAAAGGCTGACGACGCCAAAAAGGCAGAGGCCAAGAAAGCGGACGATGCCAAGAAGCTGACCGAAGAAAAGCAGCTGGCTGATATAGCCAAGAAAAAAGCCGAAGACGACGCCAAGAAGAAGGCTGAAGAAGACGCCAAGCGTGCTGCCGCCGAAGAAGCGAAAAAACAGGCTGCCGACGACGCGAAGAAGAAAGCGGCTGAAGACGCCAAGAAGCAAGCTGCCGATGACGCGAAGAAAAAAGCGGCTGAGGACAGCAAGAAGAAAGCTGCTGCCGATGCTGCCAAGAAAGCGCAGGAAAAGGCGCGCAAGTCGGCGGAGGACAAGAAGGCTCAAGCGTTGGCTGACCTGCTGTCCGACAAGCCGGAGCGTCAGCAGGCGTTGGCCGATGAGCGTGGCGATGAAACGGCGGGCAGTTTCGATGATCTGATCCGTTCCCGAGCAGCAGAAGGTTGGGCTCGACCTCCTTCAGCGCGTAAGGGTATGACCGTAGTGCTGCAGATTGGCATGTTGCCGGATGGCACGATTACCTCGGTCACCGTTGCCAAGGCAAGCGGCGACGGGCCCTTCGACAGCTCCGCGGTGGCAGCCGTCAAGAACATTGGTCGTTTGACAGAAATGCAGGGTCTGAAACCTTCTGACTTCGCACCTTACCGGTCATTCAAGATGACATTCACACCTGAGGATTTAGCCTTGTGATTAACATTCTTCGAGGATTGCTCATTGTTCTCTGTTGCGCTGCGGGTATGGCCGCTGCCGATGAAAAGAACATTCTGGTCACAAGCGGTAGCGACCGTGCGACGCCTATTGCGGTTGTTCCGTTTGGCTGGCAGGGCGGCAGTGTCCTGCCGGAAGACATGTCGTCGATTATCAGCAACGACATGCTCAACTCGGGTTACTACACGCCGATCCCGAAACAAAACATGATCAGCCTGCCTACCCAGGCAAGCGAAGTCGTGTTTCGTGACTGGAAAGCACTGAACGCGCAATACGTGATGGTTGGCAGCATCACGCCTGCCGGCGGCCGTCTGCAGGTGCAGTACGCTCTGTTCAACGTTGCAACCGAGCAGCAAGTGCTGACCGGCAGCGTGTCGGGTACTGCTGATCAGTTGCGTGATATGTCGCACTACATTGCTGACCAGTCTTTTGAAAAACTGACTGGCATCAAGGGCGCATTCTCTACACGGATGCTATACGTCACCGCGGAGCGTTTTGGCGGCATGAACACCCGCTACACGCTGCAGCGCTCGGATTACGACGGTGCCCGTGCGGTGACATTGCTGCAGTCGCGCGAGCCGATTCTCTCGCCGCGGTTTGCTCCCGATGGCAAGCGCATTGCGTATGTATCGTTTGAGCAGAAGCGTCCGCGCATTTTCGTTCAACACATCGATACGGGTCGCCGCGAGCAAATGACCAACTTTGATGGCCTGAACGGCGCGCCTGCGTGGTCACCGGATGGCACCAAACTGGCCTTTGTGCTTTCAAAAGACGGTAACCCAGAAATTTATGTGATGAACGTGGCGTCGCGTCAAATCAGCCGCGTTACCAATGATTCTGCAATCGACACTGAACCGTTTTTCGGCAAGGACGGCTCGACGATTTACTTCACCTCTGATCGGGGTGGAAAGCCTCAAATCTATAAAACCAATATCAATGGTGGTGGTGCAGAGCGTGTTACGTTCATCGGTAACTACAACGCCAACCCTAAACTGTCGGCCGATGAAAAAACGCTGGTCATGATTCATCGTCAGGATGGATTCACCAACTTCAAGGTTGCAGCTCAGGATTTGCAGCGCGGCAGCGTTAAAATCCTCACAGATAGCAACCTTGATGAGTCGCCTACTGTTGCGCCCAACGGCACCATGGTAATCTACGCCACCCGCCAGCAGGGCCGGGGAGTCTTGATGCTCGTGTCCATTAATGGACGCGTAAGGCTCCCGCTTCCTACCGCTCAAGGCGAAGTCAGAGAACCTTCCTGGTCCCCTTACCTGAACTGACGCGGCGCTTCACGTTTTACTTAACACACTGGGGTTCATTAGGAGTTTTACGATGGAAATGCTGAAGTTTGGTAAATTTGCTGCGCTGGCTCTGGCCATGGCTGTAGCTGTAGGTTGCTCGTCCAAAGGCGGTGATAACGCCGGCGAAGGCGCTGCTGTAGATCCAAACGCTGGTTACGGCGCTAACACAGGTGCTGTTGACGGCAGCCTGAGCGAAGAAGCTGCTCTGCGTGCAATCACCACTTTCTACTTCGAATACGATAGCTCGGACCTGAAGCCAGAAGCCATGCGCGCTCTGGACGTTCACGCCAAAGACCTGAAAAGCAATGGCGCTCGCGTAGTTCTGGAAGGCAACACCGACGAACGTGGTACTCGTGAGTACAACATGGCTCTGGGCGAGCGTCGTGCTAAAACCGTCCAACGCTACCTGGTCCTGCAAGGTGTTTCGCCAGCTCAGCTGGAACTGGTTTCCTACGGTGAAGAGCGTCCAGTTGCTACCGGCAACGACGAGCAATCCTGGGCTCAAAACCGTCGCGTCGAACTGCGTAAGTAATTTGACATGCGAACGTGCCGCCGTGCTTTAACCGTTTTGGCCCTCACTCTTCCGCTTACAGCGTTGGGTGCGGTTCCTGTGGTCGATGACAATTCTGGCTCTGCTGGTAGCAGTTATCCGCCATCAGGTTATGGCACGGCTGGCGCCTCCGCCGGGGGGGGAGCGACTGCTCAACCCTCGGCGCAAGGTCAGCTGTTCATGCAGTTGCAACAAATGCAGGATGAAATTTCGCGCTTGCGCGGAATCGTCGAAGTCCAGCAGAACGATATTCAGCAGATGAAGCAACAATCGCTGGAACGTTACCAAGACCTCGACTCCCGTATAGGAGCTGGCGGCGCATCCGCTGCACCAGCTGCCAATAATTCCCCTTCCGACGGCGGCAATAATGCCGGCGGAGCAGGCGTCGCATCGGCAGGAGCTGCTCAGGCACCTCAAGCCGGTACCGAGCCGCCTGATCCGGCGAAAGAAAAGCTTTACTACGAAGCAGCTTTCGACCTGATCAAGGCAAAGGATTTCGACAAGGCAAGTCAGGCGTTCACCGCTTTTCTGCGCAAATACCCCAACAGTCAATACGCGGGCAACGCTCAGTATTGGTTGGGCGAGGTAAACCTGGCCAAGGGCGACCTTCAGGGCGCTGGTCAGGCATTTGCCAAAGTCAGCCAGAATTATCCAAAGCACGCGAAGGTGCCGGATTCCTTGTACAAGCTGGCCGATGTGGAGCGTCGCTTGGGTCACACCGACAAGGTTAAAGGTATCCTGCAGCAGGTTGTCGCTCAGTATCCTGGCACTTCGGCGGCTCAATTGGCTCAGCGGGACCTTCAGCGTCTCTAAGCTAGCCTGACCACCGATTCAAGAAAGCCGCGCTTTGCGCGGTTTTTTTCGTTAGAATCTCGCACCCGAAATTCCGGTATTGATTTCGCTTCTCTGGATTCTGCGTGCGCAGGGTGCTTTGAAGTGCCTGACGGAGGCGGATGGCCTGTTTTGCCGTTACGCCCGTGGCCCTTATGCAAGACACATTACGCATCACCGAAGTCTTTTACTCGTTGCAGGGTGAGACACGTACCGCCGGCTTGCCGACGGTTTTTGTGCGTCTCACTGGCTGTCCTTTGCGCTGCGACTATTGCGACAGCGCCTATGCGTTCACCGGCGGTACCCTACAGACGCTGGATTCGCTGGTTGAGCAGGTCGCCAGCTATCGCCCTCGATATGTCTGCGTGACAGGGGGTGAGCCACTTGCCCAGCCTAACGCGATCCCGCTGCTCAAACGTCTGTGCGACGCAGGGTATGAAGTATCGCTTGAGACCAGCGGTGCCCTCGATATCTCAAAAGTCGATCCCCGTGTCAGTCGCGTTGTCGATCTGAAAACGCCAGGCTCCAAAGAAGTGACCCGCAACCGGTATGAAAATATCGAGTTGCTGACCGCCAACGATCAAATCAAATTCGTTATTTGCTCCCGAGAAGACTACGACTGGGCCGTGTCGAAGATCATTCAGTATGGCCTTGACCGGCGCGCTGGCGAGGTGCTGTTTTCGCCTGTGCATCGCGACCTGAACGTCAGGGATCTGGCCGACTGGATCGTCGCGGACAACCTGCCGGTGAGGTTGCAACTGCAGTTGCACAAGATTCTCTGGAACGATGAGCCGGGGCGCTGATATGAGTGAGCACGCAATGACTGAAAAACGAGCGGTAATTCTGTTGTCTGGTGGTCTGGATTCGGCCACCGTCGTCGCCATGGCCCGCGCGGATGGCTACGCCTGCTACACGATGAGCTTCGACTACGGACAGCGTCACCGTGCTGAACTGGACGCCGCCGTGCGCGTGGCCAACGATCTGGGCGTCGTCGAGCACAAGGTGATCGGGCTGGACCTGAACGGCATCGGCGGTTCTGCGTTGACTGACAGCAGCATCGACGTGCCTGAGACGCCGGGTGAGGGCATTCCGGTGACCTACGTGCCCGCACGAAACACCGTCTTCCTCTCGTTGGCGCTGGGCTGGGCTGAAGTGTTGGGGGCTCGCGACATCTTTATCGGTGTCAATGCCGTGGATTACTCGGGTTATCCCGATTGCCGTCCTGAGTTCATCGAATCATTCGAAAGAATGGCAAACCTGGCCACCAAGGCGGGTGTGGAAGGGCAGGGCTTCACGATTCAGGCACCGCTGCAGAGCCTCAGCAAAGCCGATATCGTCAAAGCTGGGGTACGCCTGGGTGTCGATTATGCGCTGACGGTTTCCTGCTATCAGGCAGACCAGCAAGGCCGCGCGTGCGGCAAATGCGACAGCTGTCGCTTGCGTGCGGAAGGCTTCTCATCCGCCGGCGTGACCGACCCAACGCGTTATTTTTAAACTTTTTTCAAATCAGGTGTTGAATTACTGTGATAAATCAGTAATATACGCGCCACCACGAAGCGGGTCGTTAGCTCAGTTGGTAGAGCAGTTGGCTTTTAACCAATTGGTCGTAGGTTCGAATCCCACACGACCCACCATTTTGAAAATCTGGAAGGCCCACGAAAGTGAGGATTTCCAGGTTTTTTTTTGCCTGCACGAAAGTGGGACGTGGGTTTGAGGTGGTTAAGGTCCCTCTCGATGTGCAGACCTCCACTGGCAATCAAACCCGTCCGGGTGAACGTCGTTTCTCCCGCCGTTGTCGATACTCCAATGTGGGGTTTCTGACTGCCGCAGACCGAAGGTTTGTTCAACAGCATGGCAGGCTAGCGTTCAGTTGGTCGCGTAGGGCACGCTGATGAACTGGCTGATGCGACCGTTCTTGACCCTGATGGCGGAGGGCGCATCGCCTGAACGTCATCCCTCATCTCTACTACAAGGAATTCGTCATGAGCACCAAACAGGTAGCACTCGTCGTGGGTTCTAGCGGCATCATTGGCAGCGCCCTGGTAGCAGCCCTGGCTGGTGAGCCGGATTGGACCGTCCGCGCTTTGCGCAAGACCTCCGTGGCGGGTATTGAGGCCATCGATTGCGACTTGAGCGATGCTGCCGCGACCAAGGCAGCCTTGGCATCTGCCAGCGACACTACTCACGTTTTCTATGCCGCGCTCAAGGCCGATCCAGACCTCGCCCATGAGTCAGATATCAATACCACCATGCTGCGCAACGTGCTGGATGGGTTGAAGGCGGTGGGTGCGCCGTTGAGAAGAGTCGTGCACTACCAGGGCGCCAAGGTCCATGGGGTTCATCTGGGCGCGGGCGTCGCACCGTTTTATGAAGACGATCCGCGACATGTGGCGCCGAATTTCTACTACGCCCAAGAAGATCTGCTCAGAGAACGGCAAGTGAGCGAAGGACTGGAATGGAGCATCTTGCGACCGGATGTGGTGGTGGGAGACATGGCCGGTAATCCCATGAACATTGCGATGGTCATCGGCGTGTTCGCTGCGTTAAGCAAACAGGCCGGTGTGCCATTGAGATTCCCGGGGTCCATGCGCACCTATCGCGAGGTGGTTGCTCAAGTGACCGACGCCCACTGGTTGGCGCGTGCAAGCCTATGGGCAGCGCTGGCGCCCACGGCCCGCAACGAGGCCTTTAATCTGGTGGGTGAGCCGTTTCGGTGGGAGCGTATCTGGCTCAAGCTGGCCGAGGCGCTGGATATGGAGGTTGCCACGCCGCAGCCTTTCTCCCTTGCCAAGCATATGCCTGGGAAAGCCGCGCAGTGGGAGCGCCTGGCCGCTGCCAGGCATCTCAATACGCTGCCGTTCGAGAAGCTCGTCGGCTGGCCATTCGGGGATTTCATCTTCAATACCGAGTTCGACATGATTTCGGACATGAACAAGATTCGCCGTGCGGGGTTTACCGAAGTGGTGAACAACGAGGAAATCATGATCGATGCGCTGAAGCGTCTTGGGGAAAAAGGATTCATTCCCGCGATTGATTAAGTCGTGCCATCTGATCAGAAACGAGGGGCGATCTCAGCGCTCCTCGTTTTCGGTGTCAGTCGACCCCGGCCCTGATTCATGTCAGCAACGGCGACCTGAATCTGCCTCCCTTCGTCAATGCTGCTTCATTTGGACAGACGCACCCTCATCGGGTTTTGCGTAGTGCCCTGATCCTTCACTCACTGAATTGGCGCATGGTGCTGTCGAACGCACGATGAGCCATGGCTTCAAGGGGAAGCTTGCGGTGGGTGTCGGACAGCACTTCCAACCCCCAGGGACCTTCATAACCTGCAGCTTGAACCGCCTTGATAAAAGCCGGAATGTCGAAGGTCCCATCGCCTGGAAGGACACGTTTATGAATGGTGTCCATCCACAGCGGTTCGATGGGGTACTTGTGCGCATCGTTCAGCTCGACTGACTTGATGAACCGAGCCGGGATTCGGGCGATCTCGCTGACGTCGATGCCGCCACGCTGCAGGTGCCAGATATCGAGCAGCAAACCTCCGTTTGGCTGATCAGCGCCTTCAACAATCGCCAGGGCCGTATCGATCGTGCGCACGTTACTGAACGGCATGATTTCCAGGACGATATTGGCGCCTACCGCCGCCGCTTCCTGGCAGAGCAGCGTGAACTCTTTGACCATGAGGTCAATGTCCGCCACGTCTTCTCCAATACCAGGGCCTATTTTGATTGAGCGAACGCCCAAGGCTTTGGCTGCCTCAAGCAGTTCTCGGCGAACCTTGTCTGACTGGCGTCGACGCTCGCCTCTGTGGTACCAGTCCACCAGGAATTCCAGTTCAATATGCTTGATGCCGTTCTGCTCTAGGATGGTTTTCATGGCCGGGTAACCGATCTCATCCTTCGTCGCCATCATGCCGTTGTGTACCAACCCGATACCTTTGAACCCAGCATTGCCCGCCGCCTCCATACGGTTGCTGAAGGAAAATGGGCTCACTTCAGTAGGACCCATCGGGTAGATATCACCAGCAATCGTCCAGTAGGCCGCGAGAAGTTCTATGTGTTGAGTCGCCATTGCTATTCCACCTCTTCATCTGTTCTAAACACTGTTCAGCCAGACTAAGGTAGAGCCCTGATACGATAAACCCGTATTAAGTCGTCGAAGAGTAGAGTGGGAGTGGACAATGTCACATGTTGAACACGCTTTGAGCGGGGTTGTTATTTTCGTCACAGCGGCAAGGTCCGGGAGCTTTACTTTGGCCGCCGACCGGCTAGGCATAACCAAATCCGCCGTGGGCAAGAGCATCGCCAAGTTGGAAGAAAGGTTGGGCTGCAGGCTCTTTCACCGATCAACTCGCAGCTTGGGACTCACCGTTGAGGGGGAGGCCTATTTCGCAAGTTGCTCAGTCGCCGTGGATGAAGTGCTCGCTGCTGAGGCATTTCTTACGAGCAACCAGAAGACGCCAAGTGGTCGCCTTCGAATCGACCTGCCAGCAGCCTACGGGCGTAGCGTCGTTCTTCCGGTGCTACTGGACATCCTTGATGCCAATCCCGAGCTCAAGTTGACGGTGACGTTTACCGACAGCGTGACTGATTTGATCGAAGAGGGTATTGACCTCAGTATTCGATTCGGGACCCTCAAAGACGCAAGCGGCCTGGTTGCCAGGCGTCTGGCGGTACAGAAGCAGATCATCTGCGCCGCGCCTCGTTACATCGAAAAACACGGCTTCCCGGAGTCTCTGGAAGACCTTCAACAGCACCGCTGTATCGTCAACTATCGTAGAGGCCAGAGGGTCAGTTGGACTGTCCTGGATGAACGGGGTGAGTTCGCCCGGATCACCCCACCGGGTGCCCATGAGGTCGGGGACGGGGATGCGATCATTGCCATGGCGGCGGCCGGGCAGGGGATCTGTCAGATGCCTGGCTCTTTAGTCCGCGACCACCTCAAGGACGGCAGGCTTGTGCCTGTACTCGAAAAATACAGCCCAGGCGACGTGGCCATCCACGCTGTCTGGCCTCAGACACGGCACCTCCAGCCGAAGGTAAGACGCGTCGTGGATGAGCTCGTTGCCCGGGCCGAAAGGGGTGCCCTGAGCTGACCAGCCATCAAGCCTGGAACGGGAGGAATGGACAGGTGATCAATCCGATGCCTTCCAGCGCGAAAGGCCGCTCCCTGTGAAAGAAAAAGCGGCCTTTGTCATCCATGCCTTAACCCACTTCCCCAACTGCCCTGTACGCCTCATCAATCGCCGCATGGGCATACGCACTCCACGCGGCATCCGAGTTGGCAATGCTGACTCTTCCTACCGGCTTGCGCGCCAGGTTCATCAGTTTTTCGCTCTCATCGGCGTCGTCGAACAGGCTGTTGGAGAAGTAGGCGTAGCCGTGTGACCAGCGGTTGACGGTGATGGCGAGGATGTCGGTCTGGTGATTGAAGCCGCCTGGGCCCAGCATGCGTTGCAACTGATCGCGCAGTTGCGCTTCCAGCATGTCGAAGGACTGCCCGTAGAGGCGGCCTCGGCCGGCACGGGCCTGGTCGCGGGCGTTCAAGCCGCTGCCCGGGCTGGTGGGCACGTAAACCATGTGCAGGCCGATCGGCTGTGTCGGGTCGCGGGGGTGATCGTAGCCGCCCATGCTCACCGGGTAGTCGAGTTTGATGCGGCTGTAGGGCTGCGTCGCCGCGTAGATTTCATGCACGCCCAGTTTCTGGAACGACTCCCAGTTGCGGATCACCACCTTGGTGTAGACCAGCGGGAACTTCACGTTCTGGCTCAGCGCGTGGGCCTGGTCGGCGGGCAGGTCGCGCAACAGGTAGGGAATCATCATGTTGTAGCAGGCCATGATGCAGTGCTTGCCACTCACCTGGGTGAGTTGGCCGCCACGGCTGTAACCGACGTTTACGCCTGAGCCCACGTTGCGCACGCTGACGGCGGTGCTGTTCAGGCGCAGGCGTACTGGGGCTTTGGGCTGGTCGAGTGTGCTGTAGTCGAACGAGGCGAGGACGATGTCGTCCATGTTGTGCCCCGGTGCCACGCCGGGGATCAGGCTGCGCACCAGTAACCGGGCCAGCGACGCATTGCCGTCCGGGAAATGGTAGATGTAGGGCTCATCCATTTCCGCCTGGGCTTCTTCGCTGATGGGTTCCAGTTTCATCGCGCTGAAGCCGGGGAAGCCCACGCTGTAGGCATCGGACGACGCCACCGCGTCAATGCTCAGTGCCATGAAGTCATTGGTGCGGCTCTGGAAGTACTTCACTGCGGCGGCAGATAGCCCGACGTCCTTGAGGAGGAAGTCGCGATAACTGGTGGCTTCCAGATGCGCCATCTTTTCCTGGGTGGTCTTGCCCGCCAGGTAATCTCTGGGTGCGGCGTGCAGGGCAATCAGCGCCTGGCGGTCAGCTTCCGGCAACGGGAAGTCGTTGATGAAATCGGTGATGGAGCGAGCGTGCAGTTGGTCCGGCGCGATGTCGTCAGCGACCATGGGCGTGGGGTCGCCTGTGACCAGTTTGTCTTCGCCGAAGTTTTCCTTGTCGAAGAACACCGCCCGGGACAGGCCCAGATTGGGGTAGAACGAGCGGTCGAAGGCGGTTTCGAAGCGTTTGATGTCGACCCTGAGTTTTTTCAGCAGGCCATTTACTTGCTTGCTGTACAAATGATTCGGCGACTGGAAGGCTTCGCTGCCGCCGTAGCCGATGATCGTTCGGCCACCGGCGGAGAATTCGTTGCGCTTGGCGTGACCGCCGAAGTCGTCATGATTTTCCAGAATCAGGATCCGCGCTTTCGGATGCTTCTCGCGGTAGAACCACGCCGCCGACAGTCCGCTCAGGCCTCCCCCGATGACGACCAGGTCGTACTCTTCGCTGATTGGCAACTGATCGGTGTCGAAGGCCTTTTTATGCCAGCCCATCTGGTGCGCGACTTCGAATGAACCGACGTGGTTGCCGCGCAAGCCGGTCAGGGCCGGGGGGTAGTAACGACCATCGGGTGCGGCCTGGAGAATCTGCAGCGGGGTCATACTGGCGGCGATGGTGATGGCGACGCCGTTGAGGAAGTCGCGGCGAGTGATATCCATAAGGGATCCTTGATTGTTGTTATAAGGGCCCCGGCACCGCAATCGGCCCGGGGCAAATTTCGGATGGCCGAAACCGTGGCAGGGCAGGGGCGCGCCGCCAGGTGGGTGGTTATTGTTTTAAAACAGTGGTGGTTAAAGCGTTCCTGAGTGGGAATGCCATTCCCTGTAGGCGCGTCAGTTCAGTGCTTGAACATCACATGCCGCACGGTGGTGTAGTCCTCCAGCCCGTACATGGACATGTCCTTGCCATAGCCGGACATTTTCTGACCGCCGTGGGGCATTTCACTGACCAGCATGAAGTGCGTATTTACCCAGGTGCAGCCGTACTGCAAGCGTGCAGAGAGGCGGTGGGCGCGACCGATGTCCGAGGTCCAGACCGAAGACGCCAGGCCGTAGTTCGAGTCGTTGGCCCAGGCCAGCACTTGTGCTTCATCGGTGAATTTCGTGACGGAGACCACCGGGCCGAACACTTCATCGCGCACGATCTCGTCATCCTGCTGAGCATCGGCCAGCACCGTGGGTTCAAAGAAGTAGCCATTCCCCGGGACCGCCTTGCCCCCCGTGATCAAGCGGATGTGAGACTGGGCCACGGCGCGCTCGACGAGCCCGGCCACGCGGTCGCGATGTTGGGCGGTGATCAACGGACCCAGCTCGGTCGACGGGTCATCCTGCAAACCGTATTTGAGGGTGCTGACCGCCGCGCCGAGCTTTTCGACAAACCTGTCGTAGATGTCTTCCTGCGCGTAGATGCGGCAGGCAGCGGTGCAGTCCTGGCCTGCGTTGTAGAAACCGAAGGTGCGAATCCCCTCCACGGCGGCGTCGATATCGGCGTCGTCGAAAATGATCACCGGGGCCTTGCCGCCCAGTTCCATGTGCATGCGTTTGACGCTGTCGGCGGTGCTGGCAATGATGTGCGAGCCGGTGGCGATCGAGCCGGTCAGCGAGACCATGCGCACTTTCCCGTGCGTGACCAGCGGACTGCCCACCGTGGCCCCGCGACCGAACACCAGGTTGAGCACCCCGGCCGGGAAAATCTCCGACGCCAGTTCCGCCAGGCGCAGGGCGGTGAGCGGCGTTTGCTCCGAAGGCTTGAGGACCACGGTGTTCCCGGCGGCCAGGGCAGGGGCTATTTTCCAGGCGACCATCATCAGCGGGTAGTTCCACGGCGCGATGGAGGCGATCACACCCACCGGGTCGCGGCGAATCATCGAGGTGTGACCGGCCAGGTATTCACCGCCCGCCGAACCGCTCATGCAACGGCTGGCGCCAGCGAAGAAACGGAACACATCGGCAATCGCCGGGATCTCGTCGTTCAGCGCGCAGCTGTAAGGCTTGCCGCAGTTATCCGATTCCAGTCTGGCCAGCTCTTCCCCGTGGGCTTCGATGGCGTCGGCCAGTTTGAGCAGCAGCAACGAGCGATCTTTCGGCGTGGTCTGCGACCAGTGTTCGAAAGCATTGTCCGCGGCGCGCACGGCCGCATCGACCTGGGCTTCGCTGGCTTCGTTGATCTCTATCAGCACGCGACCCAGGGCGGGGTTGAACACCGGCTGGGCGGGACCTTCGCCGTCGACCAGCCGGCCGTTGATCAGGAGTTTGGTTTGCATGAGTAAGTCCTCTTGGTCATTTATAACTGCAGGAGCGCGCTTGCCCGCGATGCCGATAGGTCTGTGATATTTGCATTGATTGACACAACGCCATCGCGGGCAACCGCGCTCCTACGGTTTTTTATGTGCGTCCCGGCAGGCGACGGGGTTTATTTGCCGCCACTGCCCGCCACGCTCTCGCCGCCACGGGTCAGGTAGTAGGCGCCGAGGATTGGCAGCATGGTCACCATCATTACCAGCATCGCGACGACGTTGGTGACCGGCACATCCCGTGGCCGGCTGAGCTGATTGAGCAGCCACAGGGGCAGGGTGCGTTCATGGCCAGCGGTGAAGGTGGTGACGATGATTTCGTCGAACGACAGGGCAAATGCCAGCATGCCGCCGGCCAGCAACGCCGAAGCGAGGCTCGGCAGGACGATGTAGCGGAAGGTCTGCCAGCCATCGGCGCCCAGGTCCATCGAAGCCTCGATCAGGCTGTGGGAGGTGCGGCGCAAGCGGGCGATGACGTTGTTGTAGACGATCACCACACAGAACGTCGCGTGACCGACGATGATGGTGAACATCCCAGGCTCGATCCCTAGCGACTTGAACGTTGCCAGCAGCGCGATACCGGTGATGATCCCGGGCAACGCGATGGGCAGGATCAGCATCAGCGAGATGCCTTGCTTGCCAAAGAAGTCCCGCCGATACAGCGCCGCCGAGGCCAGTGTGCCGAGCACCATGGCGATCAGCGTGGCGATGGCGGCGATCTGCGCCGACAATTTGATCGCCTCCAGCACGTCAGGGCGCGAGAACGCCACGCTGAACCAGTGCAGCGTGAAACCCTTGGGCGGGAAGCTGAACGCCGCTTCTTCGGTGTTGAAGGCGTACAGGAAGATGATCAGGATCGGGAAGTGCAGGAAGACCAGCCCGCCCCACGCCGCCAGTTTCAAACCCAGGGAGGCCTGGTCGTGGTTCTTTTCTGACTTAGAGCGCATCGAAGGCCCCCAAACGTTTGACGATGGACAGGTAAACGGCGATCAACACAATCGGCACCAGCGTGAAAGCCGCGGCCATGGGCATGTTGCCGATAGCACCTTGTTGCGCATACACCATGCTCCCGACGAAGTAACCGGGCGGGCCCACCAGTTGCGGCACGATGAAGTCGCCCAGGGTCAGGGAAAAGGTGAAGATCGAACCGGCGGCGATGCCCGGAATCGACAGCGGCAGAACCACATGCATGAAGGTCTGGCGTGGCGTGGCGCCGAGGTCGGCGGACGCTTGCAGCAGCGATGGCGGCAAGCGTTCGAGGGAGGCCTGGATCGGCAGGATCATAAACGGCAGCCAGATGTAGACGAACACCATGAAGCGCCCCAGATGCGAGGTCGACAGGGTGCTGCCGCCGACGCCGGGAATGCCCAGCACGAACTGCAAGACCGGCTCCAGCCCCAGGTGCTGCACGAACCACTGCGCCACGCCGCCTTTGGCCAGCAGCAACGTCCACGCATAGGCCTTGACAATGTAACTGGCCCACATCGGCATCATCACCGCGATGTAGAAAAACGCCTTGGTCTTGCCGGTGGTGTAGCGCGCCATGTAGTAAGCGATGGGAAACGCCAGCACGGCGCTGGCGATCGAGACGACGATGGCCATGGTCAGGGTGCGCACGATGATGTCGAAGTTCGCCGGCTGAAACAGCGCCGCGAAGTTCGCCAGCGTCAGGTCTGGCGTGACCGCCATGGTGAAGTCGTCGAAGGTGTAGAAGCCTTGCCACAAGAGCGTCAGCAACGAGCCGAGGTAGATCGCACCGAACCACAGCAGCGGCGGCACCAGCAGCAACGACAGGTACACATTGGGCCGGCGATACAGCAGGTTGGCGAAACTGCGCAGCGGCGAGCCGCCGGCCTGGGTCTGATTGATAGCCACGCTGTTCATCTCACACCCCGCCCGCGACGGTGTCATGCAGCGGGATCATGGCCTCGCGCGCCCAGCGTGCGCTGATCCGCTGGCCGGTCTGATGCCGCGCACTGACGTCCAGCCACTGGATGTTGGCCTGGCTGATGCTCAGCGTTTGGCCGTTTTCCAGTTTCAATTCATAGCGCGTGGCGCTGCCCTGGTACTGAATGTCGTGCAGCAGGCCGCTGACCTCGATCTCGTCGCTGGCCAGCGGACCGTCGGCGAACCGCACGTGTTCAGGACGAATCGAAAACGGCTGGGGCTTGCCACTCAACTGCTGCGCCAGGTCGCCACGAATCACGTTGGAGGTACCGACGAATTCGGCGACGAAGGTGGTGGCCGGTTTCATGTACAGATTGCGCGGAGTGTCGACCTGCTCGATGCGCCCCTTGTTGAACACCGCCACACGGTCGGACATCGACAGCGCTTCGGTCTGATCGTGGGTGACGAAAATGAACGTGATGCCCAACTGGCGTTGCAGCTTTTTCAATTCGCTCTGCATTTGCTCGCGCAGTTTCAGGTCCAGCGCCCCCAGGGGCTCATCGAGCAACAACACGCGAGGACGATTGACCAGCGCACGGGCCAGAGCCACGCGCTGGCGCTGACCGCCTGACAGTTGCACCGGCTTGCGATCGCCATAGCCGCCGAGCGCGACCATGCTCAGGGCTTCTTCGGCACGGGCCATCCGTTCGCTCCTGCCGACGCCTTTGACCTTCAAGCCGTAGGCGACGTTGTCGCGCACGTTCATGTGCGGGAACAGCGCGTAGTCCTGGAAGACCGTGTTCACGTCGCGCTGATAAGGCGGCAGGCCGGCGGCTTCCGTGCCATGAATGCGGATCGAACCGGCCGTGGGTTGTTCAAAACCGGCGATGAGGCGCAGACAGGTGGTTTTGCCCGAACCGGACGGGCCGAGCATGGAAAAGAACTCGCCGTCCTGAATATCGATGGACACTCGGTCAACGGCTTTCACCTCGCCGAAGTGTCGGGAAACGTGGGTGAACTGGACTGCCAGGGGCATGGGGGAACCTCTTTTTAAGCCAACGCGCACGCGGCGGGGCGTCGGGGTCTGATCAAACGCATCGCGAGCAGGCTCACGCCTGCAGGGGACTGTGTTGGCGGTTAACGCCCGCCCATGATCGCAATGTAGTCCTGGGTCCAGCGGCTGTACGGCACGAACTTGCCGCCCTCGGCCTGCGGGGTTTTCCAGAACGCAATCTTGTCGAACTGCTCGAAACCGTTGGTCTTGCAGCCTTCAGCGCCGAGCAATTCACTGCTCTGGCAGGCGGCCGGCACCGCGGGCAGCGAACCGAACCAGGCGGCGACGTCACCCTGAACCTTAGGCTGCAACGACCAATCCATCCATTTGTAAGCGCAGTTCGGGTGCTTGGCCTCGGCGTGCAGCATGGTGGTGTCGGCCCAACCGGTCGCGCCTTCCTTGGGGATGGTCGAAGCGATGGGTTGTTTCTCGTTCGTCAGGCCGTTGACCTGATACGGCCATGCGCCGGAGGCCACCACGCCTTCGTTTTTGAAGTCGCTCATCTGCACGGTGGTGTCGTGCCAGTAGCGGTGGATCAGCGGTTGCTGTTGGCGCAGTAACTCAAGCACGGCCGTGTACTGGCTCTCGGTCAGTTCAAAAGGGTTCTGGATGCCCAGTTCCGGTTTGGTCGACTTGAGGTACAGCGCCGCATCGGCGATATAGATCGGGCCGTCATAGGCCTGCACGCGCCCCTTGTTGGGCTTGCCGTCCGGCAGGTTCTGCGCATCGAACACCACGCTCCAGCTGGCGGGCGCCTGCTTGAAGACCTCGGTGTTGTACATCAGCACGTTGGGCCCCCACTGATAGGGCGTGCCATAAGCCTGGTTGTTGACCACGTACCACGGAGCATCCTTGAGGCGCGGGTCGATGTTCTTCCAGTTCGGGATCAGCGCTGTGTTGATCGGCTGTACGCGTTTGCCGACGATCAGGCGCAGGGAAGCATCGCCTGACGCCGTGACCAGGTCGTAACCGCCCTTGGCCATGAGGCTGACCATTTCATCGGACGTGGCAGCGGTCTTGACGTTGACCTTGCAGCCGGACTCCTTCTCGAAACCGGTCACCCAATCGTAGTTTTTATCGCTCTCGCCACGTTCGATGTAGCCAGGCCAAGCGACGATATCCAGCTGGCCTTCGCCGGCGCCAATGGCTTTCAGCGATTCGGCGGCCTGCAGGCTGGCACTGGCCACCAGTGCGGTAATGATTGCACTGAGCAACGCGGTCTTGTGCACGAACATCGGGTTTCCCTCTTCTTTTATTGGTCTGGGCCGTGATGAGCAGGGTGAAGCCATGCCTGTCAGGCATTTGTCGCGGCCGTGTTATTTCAGATCATTGCCGTGGCGCGCCATGATGTGCCGCACCACGCTGTAGTCCTGTAAGGAATCGCTGGACAGGTCCTTCCCATACCCCGAGCGTTTCAAGCCGCCGTGGGGCATTTCGCTGACCAGCATGAAGTGGCTGTTGATCCAGGTGCAGCCGTACTGCAAGCGGGCTGCGATCTGCATGGCCTTGTCCAGGTTCTGGGTCCAGACCGACGACGCCAGCCCGTATTCAGAGTCGTTGGCCCAGTCCACCGCTTGTTCCAGTTCTTCAAAACGGGTCACGGTGACCACCGGGCCGAAGACTTCGCGCTGGACGATTTCGTCGCTCTGTTTGCAACCGGCCAGCAGGGTGGGCTGGTAGTAGAAGCCGGCGCCGGAATGCACCGCGGCGCCGGTGATGCGCTCGATGTGCGGCTGGCCAAGGGCGCGCTCGACGAAACTGGCCACGCGGTCGCGCTGGCGAGAGCTGATCAGCGGGCCGATTTCGTTGTCGGCGTCGCGCTTGCTGGCAAAGCGCAGGCTGCTGACCGCGGCTCCGAGTTCGGCGACCAGGCGATCATGGATCCCGGCCTGGGCGTAAATCCGGCACGCGGCGGTGCAGTCCTGCCCGGCGTTGTAGTAGCCGTAGCTGCGCACGCCCTCGACCACGGCTTGAATGTCGGCGTCGTTGCAGACGATCACCGGCGCCTTGCCGCCGAGTTCGAGGTGAGTACGCTTCAGGGTTTTCGCCGCCGCCTGGAGGATTTTCTGCCCGGTGACGATGTCGCCCGTCACAGAAACCATGCGCACTTTCGGGTGGCTGACCAAGTGGCTGCCGACACCTTCGCCGCCACCGCAGATGATGTTGATGACCCCGCGCGGCAGCAGCTCGGCGAGCGCCGGGGCCAGGGCCAGGATCGACAGCGGCGTGTGTTCGGATGGCTTGAACACCAGCGTGTTGCCTGCGGCCAGGGCGGGTGCGATTTTCCAGGCGGCCATCATGATCGGGTAGTTCCAGGGCGCGATGGAGGCGACCACGCCAATCGGATCGCGGCGGACCATGCTGGTGTAGCCCGGCACGTATTCGCCGCTGAGCTGGCCCGTCTGGCAACGCACTGCGCCGGCAAAGAACCGGAACACATCCACCGTCGCACTCAAATCGTCCTGACGCGCCAGGTGCAGAGGCTTGCCGCAGTTCAGCGATTCCAGGCGGGCGAGGTGGTCGGCTTGTTTCTCAATGGCGTTGGCGATGGCGAGCAATATGTTCGAACGCTGCTGTGGCGTGGTTCGCGACCATCCACCCAGCGCGCGGTGGGCGGCCATCACGGCGGTTTCGACCTGCTCGGTGGTGGCTTCGGCGATGTGCGTCAGTATTTCCCCGGTGGCCGGATTGAGGATCGGCTCGACAAAACCCTGACCGGCGACCAACTCGCCATCGATCAATAAAGCGGTGGAGAACGGGGGCTGGGTGGCGGGCATTTTCGGATTCTCTTGTTATGGGGTCGTGGTGCTCCCTTGCGGCCTGAGCCCGACCTTTTCGTCTATGGGCACAGAGGCTAGTGGGCAGCGTTGAGGTCGGCAAATACTAAATACTGAAACCGGCGTTCGATTAAATAGATGGCTTGCGTCCGGCACGGGGCTGTTCGCGGGCCACGGTCAGGAACGGGTCGACCAGCGCAGGGCGCGCGGTGCCGCGGCGCCAAGCCAGGCCGACATCGAGGGTCTGGCTCAGGTCAGCCAGCGGGCGGGCTTCGATGATGTCGCCTTCCAGCGACCAGGGGCGGTAGGTCATGTCTGGCTGAATGGATACGCCAAGCCCCGCGGCGACCAGGCTGCGCACCGCTTCGGTCGAGGCGGTGCGCAAGGTGATGCGCGGCTGCAATCCAGCGCCGTGCCACAGGCGTTGGGCGTTGCGATCCATTTCATCGACGTTGAGCTGAATCAACGGTTCGCGGGCGACATCGGCAAGGGTGATGCTGTCGTGTTCCAGCAGAGGGTGCTGAGCCGGCAGCCACAGGCGATGGGGTGAATGGGTCAAGACTTCAGTCTGCAGCGCGTGGCGATCTTCCAGGTTGGACAGAATCAGCACGCCGACGTCGATTTCCCCGCTGACCAGCAGATGCTCGATGTACGGGCGTTCATCTTCCATCACGCGGATTTCGACGTTGGGGTAAGCGCGCTGGAAGCGTGTCAGTAAATCCGCCAGGTAGTAACCGGCCACCAGGCTGGTGACGCCGATGATTAGCTGACCTGCGACCTGGTCGGTGCTCTGTTGAAGGCTGCGCTTGGCGTTGTCGACGGTGGCCAGAATCAGGTGCGATTGACGCAGGAACTGATGCCCCTGGTGGGTCAGGGTCATGCCCTTCGCGTGGCGATTGAACAGACTGACACCGATTTCCTGCTCCAGCTGCTGGATCGCCAGGGTCAGTGTCGATTGGGAGATGTACACCGCCTGGGCGGCCGCTGAAATCGAACCGGTTTCGGCAACGGCGATGAAGTGGCGGATCTGGCGCAGAGTCATCATGCGGATTACCGGCTGGGCTGGTTTTATAGATTTCGCGCAGTGTATATCTTTTTAATCGATGGACTCGCCCTATAAAGCTGGGCGGGAGATGTGGCCGTATCGACCGCTGTCTGAGAGTGTTCCATCGGCACGCCCGTTGAGTTGGAGAGCGCCACGCTACTCGCCTGCGAGGTATCCGAAGTAACGAAAAAAAACGATCACGGGTATTTGTAAAGTGCTAACTCCAGGGCAGGCCAGAGGTGAACGTTATTGGAAGAAGACTTCCGTTCCCGCAACACCGGCTTGACGCCTTGCCTACTAGAAGGTAGGTTGCCGACATGACTACTCCATCAAGCACCTTCTTCGACATCCTCAGCTGCGCTCGCTCGCTCATCATTGCGGGGGGGTACAACGGTTTCAGCTACGCGGACATTTCCGAGTCCGTGGGCATCCGTAAGGCGAGCATCCATCATCACTTTCCGACCAAGGTTGACCTGGTGCGTACACTGGTCAGCCAGTATCGCCAGGAGGCGGAGGCGGGCATCGCTCATATCGAGCGGGTGAGCCCCAGCCCGGCAGACCAACTGCGGGCTTACACGGGTTACTGGGAGGGATGTATCGGCGATGCAACGAAGGGCTACTGCGTGTGCGCGCTGCTCGCGACCCAGATTCCTGTGTTGCCTCAAGACATCGTCCTGGAGGTCAGGGCTCATTTTCGGGCGCTGTCCGGCTGGCTTACTTCGGTTTTCGAACGAGGCGCAACGCAAGGTTGTCTGGCGTTGGCAAGCGACGCCCGGGCGGAAGCAGAGACGTTCATGGCGACCGTTCATGGCGCCATGCTCTCGGCCCGTGCCTACGGTGATCCTGAAATATTCGGCGCGATCACTCAGCCATTGATCAAACGACTTGTCATCGAGAAATGATGCAAAAAACGGTCGCTCTGCGGCCGATTTTTTTGTACTGAAAGCCTACCTTCTAGTAGGTGGTTTGATTGAAGCCCGCGTTTGGTCAGCCTGCGGCCATTGCCGTCCGGCGACCGTTTACCGAAGAGGATTTTCAATGCTCCAGCCCACCGCCTTACTCAGTACCGCCAGCTCACCTATCAGCCTTCCCCCAGCTGGCGCGGGTCTACCGCCACTGGACAGTCAGGGGTTTCTGAAACTGCTGATCACCCAATTGCAGCATCAAGACCCGCTTTCTCCAGCAGACCCGGGGGACACCGTGCAGCAGTTGGCGGCACTCACCCAGGTGTCGACGCTTCAAGAGATCAGCGGCTTGCTCAAACAGCTGCTAGGCGCCGGGTCTGCACAGGATTCCGCATCGTGGCTCGGTCGGTTGGCACTTGTGCCGTCATCGAAGGCACTACCTCTTGCCGATGGCAGCTATGCCGGTGAAGTACTGATCGACAGTCCGACGGATCTGGACATTGACTTCAAAGATGCCAGCGGCGCTGTGGTCCACACCGAACACCACGCCGCAGCCGCTGAAGGCACCGTGAGCTTCGACTGGAACGGCAAGGTCGACGGCGTCGCGGTGAAGGGGCCGCTCAGCGTCACCGTCAAAGGTAGTTCCAGCTCGGAACCCAGCGTTGCTGTCTGGACAACCGTAACCAGCATTCGACATCCCGCGACATCCCACACGCTTATCGAGACTGCACTGGGGGCGTTCGCCCAGGAAGAAGTCATCGATCTCAAACCCGACGAGTTATCCCCCACGGCGATCAACTCAACTGCTGCTCACTTACGGGGTCAATTAACATGAAAACCACCACCTTCGAGCGTGATCACGACGCCCCCGCTAAAACACATAGCGACTGGCTGATTGCTTATTACTTTATTCGGGCCGCTGTTTCTTTTATCTGGGTGGGAGCGGCACTGACTGTCGGGGCGGTTATCCCGATAGCGGCCGCTGTGCTGATTATTTTTTATCCCGCCTGGGATGCTGCGGCAAACCTGTTGGACGCCTACCGAAACGGCGGAGCGAGGCGTAATCCTTCGCAGTTGATTAACGCTGTTATAAGCCTGGTTGCCACCGTCGCTTTCGCGGTGGCGATGACCAACGGTTTTAATGCGGTGCTCGGTGTTTTTGGTGCATGGGCCGTTGTATCGGGCCTTCTTCAGTTAGCGACCGCCGTGCGGCGCTGGAAAATGTATGGGGCTCAATGGCTGATGTTCCTCAGTGGTGCGCAGTCAGCACTGGCCGGCGGATTCTTCATCAAACAAGCCGCTGCGACAAACCTGCATGGCATCGCCGACATCGTCCCTTATGTGGCGTTTGGCGCTTTCTACTTTCTTGTTTCTGCGCTTTGGTTGGTGGTCTCGCAAGCGCGCCGGCGGAAAGTTTGAAGCAATGGATGAAATTCACCTGTCCGAGCGCAATAACAGTGCGGGTTTAACCGCAAGCGTCTAACGTAACGGCACAATTTCCGCAAAAGGATGGCGATGATGATACGTGTGGCTTTAGGTTTTATTGGCGTGTGCTCTGCTTTCAACTGTTTTGCCGATTTGCGCTCGCAGTCTGCCGAGCAAATCTGCACGGTACTCAACGACACGCAGCTACGCGCCGGGGAATGGACCACACGCATGGACGGACAGGAAGGGTGTTCGAGTGGGGCAAGGCTGATCAAACCTGACGCCGTCGATGGCAACAGGATTTCTTTTGCCGCGGAGGGGGCTGGCGGGACGCCCAGCCGCGTCAAGCTGATCCTCAACGTGACGTTGCCGTCGGATGAAGACGCGGCCAAGCGCGAGCTGATCAAAGCGACCAAGCGCCTGTCGGTGCGGACACTGGGCCTGTCCATTCCACATTCGTTCGATGAAGCGATCAACAAAGCGGCGCCCCTCAACCTGGAAGTTGGCAGCGGCCACGCGATGCTGACTCGAACAGTCGTCAACAAGCAGCACTATGTGCTGTCGGTGGTCATGGAGTAGGTCGCTGCGCAATGACGTCCGAATGACTGCCGAACCCTTACAAACATGCACCGCGCATGTACAGTTCTGGCAGTCCCGCCCCGAGTAGATGACGCCCACAATGGTTCATAAATGCCTTCATTCAATCATGGTGAAGGCGCTTATGAGGAGTCAGACATGTCGGGTAAATTCAACAATAAGGTGGCGGTCGTCACGGGCGCTTCGACCGGGATTGGCTTTGCGATTGCGCAAGCGTTAATTGCCGAAGGCGCCAAGCGTGTCTATATCACGGGGCGCTCAGCGAAGACCTTGGAGTCTGCAGTTGCCGCACTGGGCGATAAGGCCGTCGCGGTCGTGTCGGATGTGGCCAGACAGGCCGATCTGAATGAGCTGAAAGTGTTGATTGAACAACACGACGATCAACTGGATGCGGTGTTCGCCAATGCCGGTATCTGCGAAAAGAATCCGGTTGGCGAAACCACCGAAGCCGCTTACTACAGACTGTTCGACATCAACGTGAAGGGCGTTTTTTTCACGGTTCAGACGCTCTTGCCACTGATGAAAGAGGGGGCGTCCATCGTGCTGACGGCCTCCATCTGCTCCAGCAATGGCATGGAAGGTCTGAGTCTCTACAACGCCTCCAAGGCTGCCGTGCGCTCATTTGCACGGACATGGGCCAATGAACTGAAAGGCCGGAAAATTCGTGCCAATGTCATCAGCCCGGGCTTCACCCGCACTCCGTTGATGGACAACGGTTTGAAGATGGATGAACGCCAGATTGACGCACTCAGGCAGCATGTAGAACAGATTGTGCCGCTGGGCTACATGGCCCAACCTGAAGAAATCGCGACGGCCGCACTGTTCCTTGCTTCGGCCGACGCCCAGTATGTCAACGGTGTCGAACTGATGGTCGATGGCGGCCTTTCGCAGATCTGACAGCGAGTCGCAGGCGCGTCGACTGCAGGTCGTCCTGTCCGGCCTACTTGCCCTTTGCCGCTTCGATCGACCCCACAACTGTGGGGTAGTTGTCGCGCAGGTATTCAGCCGTGGTCATTGGCTTGCGGCCGATCAGGCGCTCAAGATCGCCGGTGAGTTCGCCCCATTCGCCGAGGTTGGCGCCGTGTACCCATTCTAGGGCGAACCGCGCGAACGGCTCGGGAAGCCCGTCCGCCACGTAGTTGGCGATGTATTGCTCATCGGTCACCGGGATGAGGGGGACGGTTGTGCCACGGCTGTCGGACAGAATCTGGGCGATGTCCGCGTAGGAGACTGCCGGATCCCCGGTCAGCGAGTAAATCTTGTTTTCGTGGCCGTCCTCCGTAAGCGCCACTGCCTGCGCCTCGGCGATGTCTTCACGCGACGCAGGCGCCTGTTTGCCGTCACCGGCCTGAACGCGAAGACCTTTCTCGTAGACCTTGTCGCCAAATTGAAACTGGAAGGTCTCGAGGAACGGCGGCTGTTGCACAATCGTGTAGGTCAGCCCCGAAGCCATCAGGGTTTGCTCGGTGAAGAGATCGGGCACCGTGCACTCGGACAGGGTGAAGTCCGATCCTTCACGGCGGATGATGGCCGTGTAGGCGACGTGTTTGACGCCGGCCTGCCGCGCTGCGGTGATCACGTTGTAATGCTGGGTTTTGCGGTCGGTAAACGGCGCGCTGGAGATCAGCAAGACCTTCTCTACGCCGGTGAACGCACTGAGCAGCGCGTCATAATCGAAATAGTCGCCCTTGCGAATTTCAATGCCCAGAGCGGCTAGGTCGGCTGCTTTTTCCGGGTTGCGGGCCAGGCCGACAAGGTCGCTGGCGGGACGTCGTTTCAGCAGGTGCTGCAATGTTTTACGGCCCAGATGGCCGCTGGCGGCGGTGACAAGAATCTTGCCCATGATGGTCTCTCCTGGCTCAATGGTGGTGAGGTTCGACGGCTGGCGCGCTCAGCCGAGAACGCTGACGCCAATGGCGAATTTTGTGTGCTTGATGGCGTGGGTCATGAGGCCCAGCGAGAGCAGGCAGACGTGCTCCAGCGTCCGGGCCATGATCAGCGGCCCGGTGTCCAGCGGGCGCAATCCAAGGCTTTCGATGAATGCACAGAGGCGCGCCTTCGCCTGCGCGTCGTCCCCGGCGATGAACACATCCAGCGGCTGCCCTTCGACAGGACCGGTTACGAGGACGTGGGAGAACACGGTGTTGAACGCCTTGATCACCTGCGCATCGGCAGGCGCGGTTTTGGCGATTTCCAGTGCGCCGAAACTGTCCTTGGGGGTCACAAAGCTCGTCATGTCGGCGCCGACAGGGTTGGTGATGTCGACCAGGAGCTTGCCTGCCAGCGCTTCGCCGTACTGCTTCACCACCTCGATAACAGCGGAGTAGGGGAGCGCCAGGATCACGATGTCGCCGGCCGGCGCGGCGACGAATGTACCTGTCGTCGCGCCTGCTCCGAACTGTTAGGCAAGGGCTTGCGCCTTGGCTGGGTCGCGGTTCATCACCTCGACGGTGTGTCCGGCTTTAGCGGCAAGGCCGCCGATGGCGGCGGCCATGCCACCTGAACCGATGATGCTGATAGTGCTCATGTGCAGTTCCTTACTGATACGGGTTGATCATTCATGGACTGCCGGCGCGATTGGGCAACCGCGCTGCAACGTGCAAACCATGCTGGTCATATTGCTTGCATAAAGCAAGCGATCAGCGAAATATTTACTTTCGAAATACAAGCGATGTTAAGGTTCAGGCATGAAGACGACAGACAAAGAAGATGTGCGATCCCATTGCGCGGTGAATTACGGCGTGGAAATTTTTGGTGACCGGTGGTCGCTGCTGATCATTCGCGACATCGTTTTTGTGGGCAAAAAGACGTATGGCCAGTTTCAGAAATCGGAAGAAGGCATCGCGACCAACGTCCTTGCTTCCCGTCTCGCCTTTCTTGAGGCGCAAGGCATCCTCGCGAAGGCGCCCAGCCCGGACGACAAGCGCAAGGACTTCTACACGCTGACCGAGAAGGGCCTGGACCTCATTCCCATCGTGCTGAACGTTGTGCTGTGGAGCGCCAGGCACGATGCGAAGTCTTACGTGCTGCGCAGCAAAGAGTTTTTGGCTCGACTCAGTCAAGACCCGATGCAAGTAAGCGAAGAGGTGAAGGCGCTGGTCCGCAAGGGCGGTTGTATCTTTCCTGAGGCCTAGCCGTTCCGTGGAGCGCTGACATGAATCCGACAACCCCCGATGGCCGCTATTTTGTGGTGAAGGGCCAGATGTGGCGCTGCTCCAATCCAGCTCTGCCTGAGCAAGAGCGCCAACGCCTGGTGAATGAGCTGATGGCGGCACGAAGGGCCGTGAAGGCGGCAAAAGCGTCAGGCGAACCTGGCCAGATGAAGGCCGCCAGGGCAGCCGTGGAGGCGGCCAAGGTCGGGCTCGGAGAGCGTGGGCCGGTGTGGTGGGGCGATGGCGCATCCGATCTGAACAGGAAAAAGGTAGAGAACACGCCATACGCGCAGTGGTATCGCGACATTCAAAGCGAAGGGTAGGCATCCGGGTATCGCGCTGTCTCAACGGCGGCCCATCAGGTCCAGGTGCGTGATGTCTTCCAGGCACCATGAAGCGGCGCGACGCTCGAAATCGGCTTCTGCTCTGGACAATCACTGACTGGGGTGGCTAAGTCTCACCGCATAAAGCGATCGCCCGGGGTGAATAGCCGCCCAGAGGTCCGTAGCTACTGCATACCGCACCTGGAGAGCCAATTTGAGCGTGCTAGAAACAAGGCTTATACGCCGCAAGACGTTGCACAGCGAAATCGTTGACCACCTGCGGGACATGATTGTCAGCGGCGAACTGGGGCCTGGCCAAAAGATTCCGGAAAAAGAGTTGTGCGCGCGGTTTGATATTTCCCGCACCCCTCTGCGCGAAGCCCTCAAGGCGTTGGCGGCGGAGGGAATGATTGAGTTGCTACCCCAGCGGGGCGCCAGGGTGGTTACCATCACCGACGAAGAATTGCAGGAGCTTTTTCCGATCATTGCCAGCATGGAAGCGCTGGCTGGAGAGTTGGCTTGCGAGGTGATCACGCAGGCGCAGCTGGACGCCGTTACTGCCCTTCATCTTGAGATGGTGGTCGCTTATCGCGAATCCCGACATCTGGACTATTCCCGGCTCAATCGTGCCATTCATTTTGCGATCTTTGAGGCGGCCGGCAACGCATCATTGCTGAGCTTGTACCGAAACCTTGAATTGCGCATCCGCAACATTCGTCACACGGTGCGCCAGTTGCCCTCGGACTGGAAAGACGCCGTCAGTGATCACGAAAAAATCTTGAAGGCGCTCACTGAGCGAGATCCCGGTCGCCTGGCAAAGGTGATGCGTCAGCATGTGATGAACACTGCGAGAACGGTCCGTCATTCCATAGACGAGCTGGTTGATCTTTGATTTTTCATGTTTATCGCACGCACCTATCCACTCCCGTGTTAGCCACTATTACGCGCTAAAAGTGCACATTTTCAATAAAAATGGCGCTAAATTCGTGCATTTAAAATGTATTCATTATTTATTATTCTTTTTTGTTGACGTCGACATTCATCGAAAGCCATCTTGCTTGCGCATATCACTGGCGGCTCGTCGACCCCTGATCTGGAGGTGGCCGGAACGCGATTACTACCCCAGAGGCGCAACTCATGAAGAAGACGCTGACCACTTCGATGTTGATGTTCATGTTTGCAGGTGCAGGCGCCCACGCGCAGGACGAAGGAACGCTGACGAAGGTTGCCGAGCTGGGCGAAATCACCGTGGGCCACCGTGACGGCGCAGTGCCGTTTTCCTATTACGACGACAAGCAGCGACCGATCGGTTATGCGATGGACCTGTGCGCAAAAGTCGTGGATGCGGTGAAGGTCAAACTGAACAAGCCTGATCTGAAGATCACGTACATGCCGGTCACAGGCACGACCCGCATGCCGTTGCTGGCCAATGGCACCATCGACATGGAATGCGGCACTACCACCAACAATGCCGAGCGTCAGAAGCAGGTCACGTTCTCAACGACCTACTTCGTGGCCGGGGTGCGCATTCTGTCGAAGAAGAGCACCCCCATCGACATGCTGGCAGAGGCCAAGGGCAAGACCGTCGTCACCCTGGCCGGGACTACCAGTGTCAAAGTCATCAACGAAGCCAACACCGCGCAAAACCTGGGCCTGACCATCCTGACCGCCAAGGATCTGGCTGAAGGCATGCTGACCCTGGAAACCAATCGCGCCGCCGCACTGATCTTTGATGACGTGTCGATTGCCGGCGCGGCCGCCACCTCCAAGGCGCCTGCCGATTACGTGCTCTCCAGCCAGCCGCTGTCAGTTGAGCCCTACGGCATCATGCTTCGCCGCAATGATGAAGCGTTCAAGACCCTGGTCGATCAGACCCTGCAAGGCCTCTACACCACCGGCGCGATCAATACCCTTTACGCCAAGTGGTTCACCCAGCCGATCCCGCCGCGTGGCATTAACATGAATTTCCCGATGTCGACCCAGCTCAGCAAGGTGATCGCACACCCGACTGACGACGCCAATCCTGACCTGTATCGCTGATCACGCCTCACTTTTTGGCCGGACCCATTCGTCCGGTCACGCTACTGCGCGGGATGGGCAACGCTATGAATTACAACTGGAATTGGTGGGTCTTTTTCGAGCCATCCATGGACGGCACCCATACCTACCTTGAGACGCTGATCTGGGGCGCTGGCTGGACCGTTGCAACGGCGCTTGGGGCGTTCACGATTGCCTTGACGCTGGGTTCGGTTGTGGGGGTTGCACGGACGTCGCCGTTGATGGGGCTGCGTGCATTCGGAACCGGTTTCGTCGAAGTGTTCCGCAACGTCCCGCTGCTGGTGCAGATGTTCCTCTGGTACTTCGTGCTGCCGGAAGTGCTGCCCGGCGACCTTGGGACGTGGCTCAAACAGGTGCCCAACGCGCAGTTCTACACGGCGGTCATTTGTCTGGGTGGCTATCACGCCGCGCGCATGGCCGAAGTCGTTCGCGCCGGGCTGGGAAGTTTGTCCAGCGGGCAGCGAATGGCCGGTCAGGCGCTGGGCCTGAACCTGGTGCAAACCTATCTCTATGTGCTGCTTCCCATGGCGTACCGCATCGTGGTGCCGGCCATCACCTCGGAATTTCTCAGCTGCACCAAGAACACATCCGTGGCGCTCGCCATCGGCCTGATGGAGCTGACCGGCAGCGCCCGGGCGATGCAGGAAAACAGCTTTCAGGTGTTCGAAGCCTTCACCGCGGCAACGACGCTGTACCTGGCGCTGAACCTCGTCATTGTCTTCGCCATGCGCGCTGTAGAACGACTCGCAGTGGTTCCCGGTTACGGCACCAACAGGAAGGCGGGTTGATCATGTTGAGCGGATTCGACTTGCAGGCGGTCATCAATGCCTTGCCCTACCTGTTCCTCACGGGGATGTCCTTCACCCTGACGCTGACCCTGTTTGCCACGCTTGGCGGTATCGTCTTCGGGACGTTGCTGGCGCTCATGCGTCTGTCGCGCTTGCGGTCGTTATCCTTCATCGCTGCGAGCTATGTGAACCTATTGCGTTCGTTACCGCTGGTGCTGGTGATCTTCTGGTTCTATTTCCTGATGCCATATGTGGGGCAGTGGGTGACGGGCGCGTCCCGGCCCATGCGGATTGATCCGTTCTGGTCGTCGGTCATCACCTTCACGCTGTTCGAGGCTTGCTACTTCTGCGAGATCATCCGTTCCGGCATTCAGTCGCTGCCCAAGGGGCAGACGATGGCATCGCACGCCCTGGGCCTGACCGGCAGCCAGAGCCTGCTGTATGTGGTACTGCCTCAGGCGCTGCGCAACATGCTGCCGCTGATGCTGACCCAGACCATCATCCTGTTTCAGGACACCTCGCTGGTGTACGTACTGTCCATCACTGACTTCCTCGGCGCCACCGCGAAAATCGCCCAGCGCGATGGCCGCCTGCTGGAGATGTATGTCTTCGCGGCGCTGGTCTACTTCGTGATTTCCCTGTTGGCTTCCCACGCAGTGCGCCGTCTTCAGCGCCGCGTTGCGATTATTCGTTAAGAGCGCACGACCATGATCACGATCAGCGACGTCTGCAAATCCTACGGTCAGTTCCAAGTGCTTTCGCATTGCACGACCTCCGTCGCCAAGGGCGAAGTGGTCGTGGTGTGCGGGCCTTCAGGGTCTGGCAAATCCACCCTTATCAAAACCGTGAACGGCCTTGAGCCGATCGACAGTGGCGAGATAGTCATCGACGGCGTCAGCGTGGCTGCCACTGCCACCAACCTGTCGATGCTGCGCTCGCGAGTCGGCATGGTCTTTCAGCATTTCGAGCTGTTCCCCCATTTGTCGATCATCCAGAACCTCATGCTCGCTCAGGTCAAAGTGCTGAAACGCGCTAAAGCCGATGCCCGCAACAAAGGCATGGCGCTGCTTGACCGAGTCGGGCTGACGGCCCACGCCAATAAATTTCCAGGGCAGCTTTCCGGTGGTCAGCAGCAACGCGTAGCCATCGCCCGTGCATTGGCGATGGACCCGATTGCCATGTTGTTCGACGAGCCCACCTCGGCGCTGGACCCGGAAATGATCAACGAAGTACTGGATGTGATGGTCGAGCTGGCCCGCGACGGCATGACCATGATGGTGGTCACCCATGAAATGGGCTTTGCCCGCAAGGTCGCCAACCGGGTGATCTTCATGGACCAGGGCGAGATCGTCGAAGACGCCGACAAGGATGCCTTTTTCGGTCAGCCGCGCAGCGAGCGCGCGCAGCAATTCCTTTCAAAAATTCTGGTGCATTGAGGAGTCCGGCAGCATGGAAATTCTGAACGAGCAGCGGTTGCTTGAGCAGGCACTTGCTCGGGGAGCGGCCCTCAACGATGGACGCTTGATGTTGTATGCCGGTGCCAATCTGCCGAGTCAGGCGGCGCAACGCGCGTACTGCCCTGAACTCAGCGCCTACCCGGCAATGGGCCCGAGCTTCTCCAAGGAACAGCCCGATACCGATCTGGTGTCCGGGCTGGAAGTGGCGGTGCGCGAGCGCATCTGTGACCTGTTCGGGGCGCAGTGGGCCGAGCCGCGATTGCCCAGTTGCACCATCGCGAACCTGGCGGTCTTTCATGCGTTCACTAAACCGGGTGATCTGCTGCTCGCCCCCGCAGCTGCTCATGGCGGGCACCTGAGTCAACGTCGTGGCGGCACACCGTCGCTGGCTGGACTGGTTGTCGAGGACCTGCCTTTTGATACCCGCCACTGCGCACTGGATGCGCACCGTGCCGCTGAGCAGATCCGCGCACGCCGCCCCACACTGGTGATGCTGGGGCGCTCGGTGATGATCAAGCCTGACGACCTTGGACCGGTGGTCGAAGCGGCCCGTGAAGTGGGCGCGAAGACTGTCTTCGATGCGTCTCATGTTTCCGGTCTTATAGCGGGCGGCACCTTCCCGAACCCGCTGTCGCTGGGGGTGGATGTGCTCACCAGCTCGACGTATAAAACCCTGCCGGGTCGCCCGCACAGCTTGATCGCAGGTCTTCATCCTGCCGACGGCGAGCGGCTGGCGAACCTGATCGACGGTGCGCTACTGGCCAATTACGACGCGGGAAAACTGCCCGCATTCCTGCATACGCTGCGGGAGGCTCAAGCCAATGGCAGGTCCTACGCCGAACGTATCTGCGCCCATTCCGAATCCTTGGCTCAGGCGTTGCGTCAGCGTGGCGTGGCGGTCATCGCGCCGGCAGCAGGTGAAGTATTCACCCATCAGATTCTCATCCCGATGACAGCCGATGTCGAAGCACGGGTGGCAATGGCCGCATTGGAGCAGAAGGGCATCTTGGTGGGCACGTGCGCCGATCCTGCGTTGCCTGGCAATTACGCCTTGCGCGTTGGCACCCAGTTCATCACTGCGCACTGTCAGGACCTGGACATCAGCGCCATCGCATCACGTCTCGCTGGAGCGCTGAACCGGAGCGCCAGCGGCCGAATGACTGCTACTTAGTGATCGGAGGAGGCGGCAATTGAATGCGCGCGCCGCCAAATCGTTGAACGTGCTCCGATACAGCGGTCCGCCACGCTCGCCCTGACCAAAACGCGCTGAATCTTCTCTGGCGCCTGTGATCTTCCTTAATAGCCGTGTGGGCCCGTTGCAGCTGATTGCGACAGGTCCGCGCACTGTCGAGGCACTTCCCAGGGAACAGACCATGCAAAGTGAAAAAGGACCGGCAAGAACCGGGCTCAAGCGCGCCGTCACAGGGCCGATGCTCCTGTTGTTTATCCTCGGCGATGTACTGGGCGCAGGCGTGTACGCGCTGGCCGGCACCATTGCGGGGGAGGTGGGCGGTGCGATCTGGGTGCCGCTGCTGATAGCGTTGTGCTTTGCCTTGCTCACCGCCGGTTCGTACGCGGAGTTGGTGACCAAGTACCCGCATGCCGGCGCCTCGGCCGTGTTTGCCGGCAAGGCTTTCAAATCCCCGCTGGTCTCGTTCCTGATCGGCTTTTGCATGCTGGCGGCCGGCGTGACCAGCGCCGCCGGCCTGTCTCTCGCGTTCGCAGGCGATTACCTTTCACTCTTCATCGATGTTCCACCCCACGTCGCGGCCCTGGTGTTTCTCGGGGTGATTGCGCTGTTGAATGCGCGCGGTATCAAGGAGTCGCTGTCGGCGAATCTGGTCATGACGCTGATCGAGGTGTCGGGTTTGCTGCTGGTCATGTTTGCCGCCGCCTGGTTTTTTCAAACGCATGAATTCGAACCAGGCAGGGCGCTCACCTTCAAGTCAGGGGTCAACCCTGCGGTCGCGGTGTTAAGCGCTGCGCTGCTTGCGTTCTATTCCTTCGTCGGTTTCGAGACGTCAGCCAATCTGGCCGAAGAGATTCGCGACGTGCGCAAAACCTATCCGCGCGCGTTGTTCGGGGCGTTGCTTATTGCCGGCGCGATCTACATGGGGGTGGCGGTGGCGGCTGCCACGGTCATGCCCGTTGAGCAGTTGGTGGCCTCGTCGGCGCCGCTGCTTGAGGTGGTCAAAGCCTCTGGCCTGGGGATTCCTCCTCAGATGTTCGCCTTTATCGCACTCGTCGCCGTGGCCAATGGCGCGCTGCTGACGATGATCATGTCCAGCCGACTGGCGTACGGCATGGCGTGCCAAGGGCTGCTGCCGGCAACGCTGGCCTACGTACTGCCTGAACGGCGCACGCCGGCGGTGGCCATCATCGTCACCACATTGATGGCCGTCATTCTGACCCTGACCGGGTCGTTGGCGACCCTGGCGCAGACGGTGGTTTTACTGCTGCTGTTTGTGTTCATCAGCACCAACCTCGCCGTACTGGTGCTGCGCAGAGACAACGTCCAGACGCCCCATTTCAGGGTGCCGACCTGGGTGCCCGTGCTGGCCGTCGCATCGTGTCTGCTGTTGTTGAGCCAGCAAAGCCTCGATACGTGGCTGCGGGCTGGCGCCATGGTGCTGGTTGGGGTCGTGCTCTATGCCGTCACTCGAGCAGGCGGCATGCGCCCGGTTGATCCGGCGCTGGCCGATGTCACCCCCGAGGTACCGAAGTAACAGCTTGCGCCGGGAGGAACGGCAAACGATTCACCGGGTCGCATGAGTCACCCACGGCTGGAGGATAGAGTCGGGCCAAGGATCTACGCTTGTAGGGAATCCACTTCAAATCGGAGAACGTCATGAAAGTATTCAATGTGTGCCTGCTGTTATGCAGCATCCTCGTGTTGCCCGGTTGTTTTGACAATTCGGACAACAAGACCAAGGCCAACAACGATGGCAGCCAGTCGTCCGTCCAAATGCAGAACAAGGACGGCGACAGCAAATAAGGGTGGTAGGCCCAGGCCCGGCGCAGGCGCTACCTGACCTGATAGTAAGCGGTAAACACGCTCGCATTCGGACGGGTTTCGGGCAGCACGTACACCACGCCATTGGTGCCGCGGAAAGCCGGGCTGACGTAGTTGCGGTAGAAGTCCGCCGGGATGTTGATGCAGCCGTAGGAGATGCGTTTGTCCGGGAGACGGGACGACGCCAGACGCGCGGTTCGCTGCTCCTCAGGATTACTGGTCACCACTGGGTGCATCGCGATAGCGTTTTCATAATCCACCCAGAGAATTCCTCACCCTTGACCCCGCCAGCTATAACGAGAACGAGCACGGCGACTCCATGAGCCGTTCCTGCTTCTTTTTCCTCTTCAGGATTCTGCGGAGGTGACGACAAACTTCGCGTATTCCTTATATATCGCGAGTGGTTCATGAAGAAGATCGCTGTCCTGTTGTTTGCCGTTATCGTTCTCGCTGGATGTGCCCACCAGAAGTTCAAGCCCGAATACCGTACCCAGATACACACGGTGAAGATTCTTGCAGTGTCGTGGAAACCCCGAGAAATGACTTACATGGGGCGCGAACAGGCATGGGGCGCGGCTTTGGGTGCAGGCGTGGGTGCCGGTGTCGGGATGGCGGCGGGTGCGTCAAGTCTGGGCAAGGCTGCTTTGGGTGGCGCGGGGTTTGTTGCGGGCATGAAGGCAGGCGACCTGGCCTCCATGTCGACGGTGGATGTCATTCTTTACAACATGGAGACCGCCGATATCAATCTGGGGGCGTTGGTCAAAAAGAGTTTCGAAGAACAACTGGCCGCTACAGGGCGTTTCAAGATCGTCGGTCAGGACGAACAGGCCGATGCGCAGATTGAGTTGACCATCCTCAACTGGGGGTTCTCTCTGACTCAAGGCTTCAGCAGCGTGGTGTACCCGACGATTGCAGTAAGCGGCGTGATGAAACGCGGTCAGGAATTGATCTGGCAACGCAATGAGCCGATCACCCCCTTCAACGGCGCGAACAGCTATGGTTACACGCCATTGCGCTATCGCACCGAACCGGAGACGCTGCGTACGGCGCTGACAGGCATTGCTCACATCGTGGGCAGCTATCTGGTCAAGGACCTGAACGAGTAATTGCCCGTCTTACAGGATTGGCGATAAACCCCTGTCGCTTGGCCAGTTTCGGCAGTCATTCAACATCCTCTCACCCACTCTCTGGTCTGAGCCACGTGAACTCGCGGCTCAGACTTGTCCCCAAAAAAGCGTGGCCTGTCCCAGGCCATAACGTTTGGCATCCCGCTTGATCACGTGGATGAGTCGTTTCAACGCTTAGCCATCCACTGCCGTTTCGTTCAACTTTCGCCCCACCGCGCGGCCTTTAACCACGACCTGAATCGAGTGATGTCACTGCGACACTATTGCACTCAAAACGTTTCAAACTTGTACAAAAATAAGTTTCTGTACAATTTTATATAAAGTTCTCAATCTCATTGCCGACACGATATCTGAACGTTCAATGACGTAAAAAAACGTAATGAGCCTAATGAGCCTAATGAGCCAGCAGAGCCAGGCACTTGAGAAATGGAGGTTCTCAACCACATACCCACTACAAACTGTCCCATTCCGGGCTGTGAGAACTGTATGAATATCCTTGCTCCTGCCGTACACCTGGCTAACCGATTACGATTCCCTGTCAAATTCGGTGTGCTTGCCCTAATCGTTTTAATCCCTCTGATTCTGCTGGGTTCGCGCGTCATCCATCAGATCAACGAAAGCCTTGAGGTCACCCGTTCAGAACAGTTGGGCCAACGTTATCTAATGGACGTGACGCCGATACTGCGCTTGTCGATGATGCAGCGTGCACTGACCAATCGCTTGCTCAGCGGTGATAAAACCGGGCAAGCCGATTTATCGGCCAATCAGTCGAAGTTGGAGGACGCCTTTTCGAAACTGGCCGCCACCGACCTGCAATACAGTACGCAGTTGCAAACCGGTGACCGCGTACAGCGCCTGCATGCCGGGGCGCAGCGCTTGATCGAGCGTGCGAAGGCCAACGCCGACCAAAGCGACATGTTCGACGATTGGAACGACCAACTGACCGAGACGTTGAACTTCATGTACTACATATCAGCCACGTCGGGCATGGTATTGGATGAAGATTACGCATCGCTGTTCATGATCGACCAGAGCACCTTGAGGCTGCCAGGGCAAATCAATATCGTCGGTCAATTGCGCGGGCTGTCCAACGGGCTGCACGAGGGTGAAACCCTGAGTGCCGGTCAACGCAGCGTCATCAGGTCGATGCTCAAAAATGAGTTACTTATCCACAAAGAACTTCAGCAAAGTCTGACGCTGTTGAGTCGAAGAGAACCCGCTCTGGCCGAGGTTATTCAGGCACCGATCAACAGTGCATTCTCGGGTCTGGACGGCTTCCGGGCCGATCTCGAAGTGTTGATCGGGTCACCGAGTGACATCATCACCGGCGTGCAGAACTTGCCGGCCAAGGGCAATGCGGTCGTGGCTGACTTGTACAAGGCGCAAGACACCCTGCAAGACGCGCTGCTGAATGCACTTGAGCGCCGGGTTGAGCAAAAAATCTCGGAACGGCTCTTCATTCTGGGCATGTTTGCGGTTCTGGGCGTGTTGCTGGTGTATGTGTTCTGCGGCATCTACAGCGCGATGCGCCGCAGCGTGAACGAGGTGTTGACTGCCACTCAGCTCATTGCGCAGGGCGACCTGAGCGTGCGCGTTCAAGTCCGCGGCAAGGACGAGTTGGCCGACGTCGGCAATGGCCTTAACCATATGGTGCAAGCCTTTAGCGCCTCGCTTGTCCAGGTCGAGCGCAGTTCACAGTCGGTCTCCGATGCGGCTGACCGAATAGGCATGTCGATTGACCGGGCCAAGCGCTCGATGAGCACCCAGCAAAGCGAAACCGAACAGGTCGCCACCGCCATCAACGAAATGACCACCAGCGTGGCGGACGTGGCGCAAAACACCGAGGGTGCGGCCCATGCCGCCGAGCACGCCAGCCAGTCCTCCAGCGCCGGCCTTGCGAAGATGCAGGAAACCCGCGTCACCATCGAAGCCCTGGCGGACGAAGTGGATCGCAGCGCGCAAAAGGTCTCGGCGCTTGCGCAGCACAGTCAGCAGATCGGCGGCGTCATCGAGGTGATCCGCAACATCGCCGACCAAACTAACCTGCTGGCGTTGAACGCCGCCATTGAAGCGGCCCGCGCAGGCGAGCAGGGTCGAGGTTTCGCGGTGGTCGCCGACGAGGTCCGAACCCTCGCTTCACGGACGCAGAACTCAACCGAAGAGATCCGCCGGATTATCCAGGAGCTGCAACTGGCGACGGGTGATGCCGTCGAGCAAATGAAAGCGGGCAAGCTGCGCGCCCAGGAATGCATCGAGTCCGCCGACCAGGCCGCCACCAGCCTGGACGCCATCAACGATGGCGTTGAGCAGATCGTCGGCATGAACACCCAGATCGCCAGCGCGGCAGTTCAGCAGCACGCCGTCTCGGAAGATATCAATCGCAACGTGACCGAGATTCGTAACGGCAGTGTGGCGCTGATGGAGGGGATAGAGGACAACGCGGTGACCGCGCAAGAGCTTTCGTTGCTGGCGGGGGAGCTGCGTACGGTGGTTTCGCGTTTCAAACTGTAAGAGAGCAGATTTCGCCTGCAGGTCAGTCAAACGGCACCTACGGTTTAGGTGCCGCTTGAAGTGTCGCTGTCAGGGACTGATTCGTAGTCGGGAAGCCTGATCTTCTCTGAGTTGCGCAGGTATAAATTGGAAAATGTCTTACGAACCAGAACTCGCTCGTATGCCGCCAGCGCAGACGGTAGATTTTTCGTCCTGGACAACTCGCCCCACCGATATGTGTCCGAGCCTTTTTTCACGCCACGGCCATGCGCGTGAAAAGCGTTTCAACCATGAAGTCGATGAACACACGAAGCTTGGGGGCCAGGTGCTTGCTCGACGGCCATAGCAGCCGGAACGTGCCCTCGTGCTCGACTTGCGTTTCCAGCACGCAAACCAGTTCGCCCCGCTCAACGGGCCGCCGCACCATAAAGTCCGGTAGGCACGCAATTCCCAGGCCGGAGATGGCCACATCCATTAGCGCCGCGGTGGTGTTGCACACCATAGAGGTTGGCATCGTCCACTCAGGCGTGTCCCCGACACGCTTCAAGGGCCACGGCTCAATCTTTCCAGTAGTCGGGAACTTGTGCTGAAGGCAAGCGTGGTACGCCAGATCAGCAGGAATACTGGGCGTCCCGCGGCTCGCTAAATAGTCCGGCGAGGCAAACAGTCCCAGGTGATAGATACCGAGCTGACGCGACATGAGGCGCGAATCGGTCGGTTCGCCGGTACGGATAACGACGTCGAAACCCTCCTCTATTACGTCCACCAGACGATCTGAGAAATCAACGTCCAGTTCGATGCTCGGGTAACGGTGCATGAAGGCAGTCAGGGCGGGCATCACCAGCATTCCAACCAGCGGCAGGCTGATTCGCAGCCGGCCCTTGGGCGTTTGCTGAGTTTCGGACAGCTCCAGTTCGGCCGCCTCTACTTCGCTCAAGATGCGACGGCAGCGTTCCAGGAATAACGCACCCTCGGCGGTCAGCGTGATGCTGCGTGTACTGCGGTGGAACAAGCTCACGCCCAGTCGCTTTTCCAGTCGAGACACGCTCTTTCCTACGGCCGAGGAGGAGACGCCGAGGGTTCGCGCGGCTTCGGAAAAACTACGGGTTTCCGCTGCCTGCACGAAGAACGCTATACCGCTGAGTGTTTCCATATGATCCCATCTAAGAAAAATTGTCCGGTATGTGTGGAACACCAGCCTCATTATCTTATAACGGGATTGCCTTCAGTATGCCTGCGCATATTCAGTCTCGCTGACGCGGCATTCCGCGAGCGTTATCGAGACCTAAAAGGAAAGGCGATGGCAGATTCGACAATGTCCCTCGACAACGACACGCAAAACGCATCTCTCCCCATCTCTTCGCTGCTGGCCTTAGCGTTGGCAGGCTTTGTTACTGTCCTGACTGAAGCCTTGCCGGCAGGCCTGCTGCCTCAGATCAGCGTCAGCCTCCGAGTCTCCGAGGCGCTGGCCGGACAGCTCGTCACCCTCTATGCCATCGGCTCTCTGGCGGCAGCGATCCCCTTGACTGCCGCCACGCGGGGGATGCGCCGGCGCCCGCTGTTGCTGGCAGCCATCGCGGGTTTCGCGATCGCCAATACCGTGACCCTGTTTTCCGGCAGCTATGGGGTGACGATGGTTGCACGCTTCCTGGCGGGCGTTTCGGCCGGGCTGCTTTGGGCACTGCTGGCTGGCTATGCCGCGCGCATGGTGCCCGAACACCAGAAAGGCCGAGCGATTGCTATCGCGATGGTGGGCACGCCAATGGCGCTGTCACTCGGCGTGCCGGCCGGCACATTTCTTGGCGACCTGATAGGTTGGCGGGCTTGCTTCGGCATCATGAGCGCTCTGGCATTGGGGCTCATGCTGTGGGTGCGCATCAAGGTTCCGGACTTTGCTGGGCAGGCAGCGGGCAATAGATCGTCCCTGAGCCATGTTTTCACCCTGGCCGGCGTGCGCCCGGTGTTGTTCGTGGTCCTCGCCTTCGTGCTGGCTCACAATATTCTCTATACCTACATTGCTTCGTTCTTGGCGGCGGCAGGCATGGAAGAGCGGACAGGTTTGGTTCTGCTGGTATTCGGTGTCGCATGTCTGATGGGTATCTGCATCATCGGCGTGCTGATCGACCGCCATCTGCGCACGTTGACGCTCACCAGCACGGCCCTATTCGGCCTGGCGGCAATGGCTCTCGGCGTAGCCGCTGATGTACCTACCTTGGTTTATAGTGCGGTGGCCACCTGGGGCTTGGCCTTTGGCGGCGCGGCAACGCTGTTCCAGACCGCCCTCGCCAACACCGCGGGGGACTCGGCCGACGTGGCGCAGTCAATGCTGGTCACTGCCTGGAATGTGGCGATCGCGGCCGGCGGCATAATAGGCGGCGTGCTGCTGGATCGCCTTGGCGTAGCGGCATTCTCGCCCGCGCTGCTGGTTTTGCTGGTCGCAGCACTGATTGTTGTATGGGTAGCGAGGCGTCATGGCTTTCCTGCGTCCGCGAGATAAACTGCGCCAAATGATGAAGTACTAAGACCAATCGTTTTATGGCCAATTCTTTCCGGGGCAACCGGAAGCTATTGGCCATCAACCGCCACGAATAAACACCTACCGCTTCCCCAACAACCGCGCCAGCCCCGCCGTTATCACCACCGCCAGCAAGACCGCCAACGTGATAGACACAGGCACGCCCCATTGCACAATCGAAACCTTGAGCGTCAGGTAAAAGCCGACCACCCCGACCGCGCCAATGGCGTTGCCGCGGATGATCGCGGCCAGTTCGTGGCGCCCGCTTTGGACGTGGGCGAACACGGCAAGCGGCCAGGCGATCACCGGGATCGGCGCCAGGAGCCCGCTGATCACCGGCCCAAGCCAGGTGGCGCTTGCGGTGATGGCCAACAGCAGGAGGGTGGCCGTCAACATGCGCAACGGAATGGCCCAGTGCGGCAACGGAACGTAGGGGGCTGCGGGGGTCTGCATCTGTTTTGAAGTGGCGACGATGATCACGACAATCAGCGCAAGCGTGGCCAGGATCGACAGCACCAGCGACCCCGCCAGGCTGATCAAAAAGGCTGATGCGCCGTAAACCGCCAAGGCGGCGATGCACCCGGTCACGGCTGAGACGCGTCGGGTGGCGAGGAAGTAAAACAGGTAGGTCGCTTGAATCGCCGCCAGCCCGGCCAATGCGCCAGGCACTGCTTTCGACGCAAACTCGGGGCCTTGCTCAAGGCTGAGAAACAGCATGACCAGTGCCGAGGTGATGGGCAGTCCGGAGAGCAGTCCACCGATGGCAGTACCCCAGCGTTTGGCCGCCAACGAGATGGCCAGCATGAGCACGGGGGTGACGAGTAACTTGAGGTAGAAGACGTTCATGCAGTAATACGCCACAGTTGAAGAGGGACGGCTGCTAAACCGTCCACGCATGTGCCTATTCCATGGCCTCGGCCACGCCCTGATCCTCCCCCAGAAACCCGCCGCTCTGGTGGTGCCACAACCGCGCGTAGGTGCCGTTTTTGGCGAGCAATTCGCTGTGGGTGCCTTGTTCGATGATGCGTCCATCGTCCATGACGATGAGCCGATCCATCGCCGCAATCGTGGACAGCCGGTGGGCGATGGCGATCACGGTCTTGCCCTGCATCATTTCATCGAGGCTTTCCTGAATGGCCACTTCGACTTCTGAATCCAGCGCGCTGGTGGCCTCGTCCAGCAACAGGATCGGAGCGTTCTTGAGCATCACCCGGGCAATGGCGACGCGTTGACGCTGGCCGCCCGACAGCTTGATGCCACGCTCACCCACCAGGGTGTCGTAGCCGGAGTGGCCTTGCTTGTCGCTCAATTGGCTGATGAACCCATCGGCCTGGGCATTGGCCGCGGCGCTGCGGATTTGCGCGTCGGTGGCATCGGGTCGCCCATAGGCAATGTTGTCGCGAATGGACCGGTGCAGCAGGGAGGTGTCCTGCGTGACCATGCCGATGGCGCTGCGCAGGCTGTCCTGGGTGACGTGCGCGATGTTTTGCCCGTCGATGCGAATTTCACCCTTGTCCACGTCATAGAAGCGCAATAGCAGATTGATCAGCGTGGACTTGCCGGCCCCGGAGCGACCCACCAGCCCGATTTTTTCGCCGGGGCGGATGGTCAGGCTCAGGGCGTCGAGCACCTGGCGTTCGCCGTTGTAATTGAAGCTCACATTGTCGAAGGTCACGGCGCCGCCCTGGGTCACCAGCGCGCTGGCGTCAGGCGCATCCTGCACCTTGGGGCCTCGGGCCAGGGTCTCCATCCCATCCTGCACGGTGCCGATGTTCTCGAACAGCGAGGTCATCTGCCACATGATCCAGTGGGACATGCCATTGATGCGTAACGCCATGGCGGTAATCGCCGCCACTGCGCCGGTGCCGACTTCGCCCTGGTGCCACAGCCACAAGGCATAGCCACCCGCGCCCATGATCAATGCGACCACCAAGGCCTGGTTCACGATTTCGAACTGGCTGACCAGGCGCATCTGGCGCAAGCCGGTGATCTTGAAATCTTCCATCGCCGCGCGGGCAAAGTGGGCTTCACGCTTGGAATGGGAGAACAGTTTCACGGTGGTGATGTTGGTGTAGGCATCCGAGATACGCCCGGTCATCGATGACCGCGCGTTGGCTTGTTCCTGCCCGACTTTCCCCAGGCGCGGCACAAAATACAGCATGGCCAGACCGAACAACGCCACCCACGCAATGAAGGGCAGCATCAGCTTCCAGTCGAAGCCACCCGCCAGCGCGATGATCGCAATGAAATACACGCCGATCCCGGGTGCGATCTCGATCAGGGTGAACAGCACTTCGCGCACCGACAGCGCGGTCTGCATCACCTTGGTGGTGACCCGGCCGGAGAACTCATCGGAGAAGAACGACAGGCTCTGGCGCAGCATCAGCCGGTGGAAATCCCACCGCAGCCGCAACGGCAGATTGATCGCCAGCACCTGGTGCTGCACCATCGTGCGCAACGCAACCAGTGCAATGCTGGTCAGCAGCACCGCGCCGATGCCCCACAGCACACGGCTTTCCTGCGCAGCTGCTTCACCACCGGCCTGCCAGGTGGAGAGCAGGTCCACGACCTGCCCGAGAAACGAAAACAGCCAGGCTTCGTAAATCGACACACCGGCACTGAGCAGCGCCAGCGCCAGTATGTAACCGCGGGCACCCCGCGTGCAGGCCCAGATAAACCGTGCCAGGCCGTCGGGCGGCGGCGGTACCTCATCGGGCGGGAAGGGGTCGAGCCATTGTTCAAACGCGCGAAGCATGGTGATCTCCAAAACAATCCAGTGGGGCGATTCTGGCATTTAACGAATGTCTGGAGGGTTTTTTAGGCGGTCACGGTCAGTCGCCGTGCACCCGCGCGGTAACCCCTGACTGTCCGCCAGTGATTCGGAGCACCCTGAAACAAGAAAGCCCGCACAAGGCGGGCTTCCGGAACGGCTTTAAAACCTCAAGCCGATCACTGTTCGTTACTGGCCTCCAGTTTTTTCTGCACGACCGGGTGTTCGTCGGCAAGCGCCTTGCGAACCTCCTGCACCAGATCGGCAGACACGGCAGGCGCGTTGTTGGACCAGCCCTGACGCAGGAAGGTGGCCAGTTCGGCGACTTCCGCATCGTTCATCCGTGCCGCAAAGCCCGGCATCGGCAGGATGGACGGGGCTCTGGCGGTGGACGGCGTTTGTGCGCCGGCGAGAATCATGTGGACCAGCGCTGTCGGGTTTTCTGCGTTGATGATCGACGCACCGTCCAGACGCGGGAAGATCCGTGAAGCGCCTTCACCTTTGACGAAGTGGCAGGCGCCACAGTTGTCCAGGTACAGGCGCTCACCCAGGGTCAGGTCCTTGGCGGCGGTCAACTTGGCGGCCGTGGCGGCGCTGCGTGCAGCATCATGCGCAGGAACAGCCTTGCCGTCAGCGAGCGACTTCAGATAAACAGCCATGGCGTGCAGATCTTCATCGCTCATGTGCGAGGTGCTGTTGGCGACGACGTCGGTCATCTCGCCGGCCACCGAGGCCTTGTCGTTGCGACCCGAACCCAGGTAATCCACCAGCTCTTCCTGCGACCAGTGGCCGACACCGCGAAGGGCCGGCACTGCCCACTCATTGAGCAGGGCGCCAGTCAGGTAGTCAGGGTCTTTTTCAGTCAGCCCCTTTTCCTGCATGGTCAACGCACGAGGCGTGTGGCACGAACCGCAGTGACCCAGGCCTTGCACCAGATACGCACCGCGCGCGAGCTGCGGATCAGTACCGGCAACCGGTGACGGGGTCTGTTCAGGTGTCGGCGAGAACAGGGTGCGCCAATACGCCAGCGGCCAGCGAATCGACAACGGCCACGGAATACCGTTGGCCAGATTCGCCTGTTTGACCGGCTCCACACCTTTCATGAAATACGCGTACAGCGCTTGCGTATCGTCATCAGAGACCTTGGCATACGAGGGGAACGGCATCGCCGGATACAGCGCGCTGCCGTCATGCCCCACGCCACGGCGCACGGCCCGTTCGAAGTCGCCGTAGGTCCAGTCACCAATACCGGTGTCTTTGTCAGGCGTGATGTTGGTGGCGTAAATAGTCCCGATGGGCGACGCAATGCCACGGCCGCCGGCGAAGGCTTTGCCGTCGTGAGTGGTGTGGCACGCCACGCAATCCCCGGCGCGCGCCAGGTAAGCGCCCTTGCTGATGAGTTCAGGCGTGATGGCCTGGGTCATCTTTGCGTCGGCATCGCCCGAGCGATTGAGGAACACGCTGAGCAGCCAGGCCAACAGCGCCAGCACCACACAGATCACCAGCAACACCAGCAGCCGGGAGCGAGGTTTGGATGTCATGTTCGCGCTCCTCATGCCTGCACCAGCGGGCCAGGGTTTTTGATGTACTGCTCCACGATGGCCTTGGCCGAGAACAGGGTGAGGGCGCCGATCATCGACGTGGGGTTAGCCTGGAAGTTCTGCGGGAACGCATTGCCGCCCGGCACGAAGACGTTATGCACGTCCCAGCTCTGCAGGTAGCGGTTGAGCGCCGTGGTTTTCGGATCGTCGCCCATGACCGCGCCGCCCACGTTGTGGGTGGACACGTACTTGGTGATGTCCCAATGGGAATCCATCGCCAGGAAGCTCTCGCTGTAGCTGTCCGGGCCCAGTTCCTTGGTGATGTTCAGCACAATGTTGCGCAGGTGCTGCTGCAGCTTCAGCTCATTCTGTTTCCAGTCGAAGGTGATGCGCAGCAACGGCAGGCCCCAGGGATCCTTGTACGTCGGGTCCAGGTCCACGTAGTGACCGCGATAAGACTGGCAACTGGTGGTGATGCTGACCTTCATCGAGCGGCCATACCAATCCTGCATGCCTTCTTTCCAGCCCATGCCCCAATCTGGCGTGCCTGTCGGCAGGGACGTGCCGATCGGTGCACCGGTGGCCTGCGAACTGTGAATCTTGGCGCCGCCAATGAAACCCAGTTTTGCGCCGTCGTAGTTGCCCGGAGAGATGTCGTTGAACATCTGGCCGGTGGCGCCCGCCGTGGCGAACGGGTTGAACGCCTTGTCCTTGAAGAACAGGGTCGAACCGCCGTTGCTGAGGAAGGCGTAATTGCGGCCCACCGTGCCGGTTTCGGTGATCGGGTCATATGGCTTGCCGATGCCGGACAGCAGCATCAGGCGCACGTTGACGAACTGAAAGCCCGCCAGGATCACGATGCCGGCCGGCTGGAACACCAGATTGCCGTCAGCGTCTGCGTAGGTAACACCCTTGGCGGTCTTGCCGTCCGGGTGCAGCTCGACTTTCAAGACGTTGGCGTTGACCCGATAGGAGAAGTTCTCCAGGCGCTTGAGCGAATCCAGCACGGCCGTTTGCGGCGACGCTTTCGAGTAGTTCAGGCACGGGTATTTGCTGCAATAACCGCAGTAATTGCACGGTGCGATCTGGTTGCCGTAAGGGTTGGTCCAGGCCTGGGACACGTTCGCCGACGGGTTCGGGAACGGGTGGTAGCCCAGCCGGGTAGCGACCTCGGCAAACATCTTGGTGTTGAGCGTATCTTGCAGCGGCGGCAGCGGGAAAGCGCTGGAGCGTGGCCCTTCGAACGGGTCACCGCCGGGGATGATGCGCCCCTGCAGGTTGCCGGTGTTGCCGGACAGGCCGCAGATCTTGTCGAACTTGTCCAGGAACGGTTCGATTTCTTCCCAGGTGAAGGGGTAGTCACCGATGCGCATGTCTTCCTGCAGAATGCCGGGCGCATACGCCTGGTCCGCAAAAGTCTTGAGTTTGATATCGGTGGGCGTAGGACGAATCAATACACCCGTCCAGTGCAGCCCTGAGCCGCCGACACCGGTGCCCGGTTCGAAGGCGCCCCATTTGCGCGTCGGCAGCGCGACATCGTTGGCGGTGTGGCGAACGGTCATGGCCGCCGCCTTGGGCGTTGCCATGATCTTGTTGCGTATGCCGTAGGCGTATTGATCCGCGGGCTTTGGATAGGCGAAGTCCTTGTTGTTGCGATCTTCACCACGCTCCAGCGCGCGGACTTTCAATCCGGCCTGAGCCAGTTCGATGCTCATCAACGAGCCGGCCCAGCCGAGGCCGACGACGACTACGTCGACTTCGTCATTCGTAATATTTGCCATAAAAAACCTGATTCTCCAGACGCTGACCGGTGGGTATCAACCGCGCAGGCCGCTGATGCTGACGGGCCCGAGGGGATACTTGACGTTGTGCTGTGTCACCCATTCCACATAACTGGCGCGGGCACCGGGGAAGCCGATGGCGATCCAGGCTTTCATGCCCTTGTTGCCGCCGTAGATGGGGTCGGAGAGATAGCCTTGCTTGGTGTGGTTCAACACCTCGCCGAAAAACTGCTTGGCCTTGAGCACGTCTTCGCCCAGAGGCTTGAAGTTCACTTCACCCTTCTGCAGCTGTTTGAGCACGTCGTCTTTGGTCGCGTCGTCCAGCGCCGCGAAGTGCTTGCCATGCTTGTCCTGGCAATAGGCATCAACGCAGTGGATGCCCTTCTGGTAGATGTCCTGCGGCCGGTACGGGATCTGATACCCCATTTCCGCAGGTGCATTGACCTCGAACGGGCCTTCCAGATAGATCTCGCTGCCCAGATCGCTGGCCAGCTGCTGATCGATAAAGATCGGCACGTTGGTTTCAAGCGCGCCAGGGCCACGGCCGCCGGCAGGGATGATGCGGTCGCACGCCGCCATGATGAATGCCCATTCAGCGGCGCTGAAAAAGGTCGGTCGATACTCTTCAAGCTTCGGCGCCACCATCTCCGCCGCTTGCGCAGCGCTCAGGCCCTGTATGGCCACGCCTATCGCCGGTAACGCTATCAGCGAAGAAAGCAGAAACTTCCTTCGTGAGGTTGGTTTGTTCAACAACATGTAGAGGCCCCTTGACTACTCACAAGAAAACCCCGGACGGCGCCATTTCGGAAATCGAAAACCTCGGCGTACTGCGCAACCTGTAGCGAACGCGGATAGCGCGCAGCCGGATTCGCCTTCGATTGAAGGACGTGCACGGCGGCGTTTTCAGGTTCCGATTGGTTTCAACGCAAAGCGATGGCTGGGGTTATTCCAGCCTGTCGCGGGCGACGTAACAGGGATACGTGGCCGACGACGTACAACTCGCGAGCGTCTCAGGCGCCGGGGCGCAATCAGGAACAGGGCTGGCAGACCTCGAGGGTTGCTCTCATTGTGATTCGTTTGCATAGGCGCGGCTGCATGAACAGCGGTTCATCCAGCACAGTTTGAGGCGCGATACTTGGGTATCGTCTGCTCATCACGGGCGGGCATGCTAACAAATTTTCACAACAGGTAACAATTAACATCACGAGCCCTGTCAATGCGTTACGGTGTCGCGGCTGCATGAAGAGGAATTGGGCATTCAAACCCGATCTGTTACCTGGCTCCCGGAAATCATGATCAGTAAACGTATTAACATATTCGAATATGTTAATGTGTTGCTTTCCGACTCCAAGAGCTGCGCATAGTCATGATCGATTCAAGCCTGTTTCAACCGCTGTCATTGGGCGGCCTTACCCTCAGAAATCGCGTTGCGCTGCCGCCACTGACGCGTTCGCGCAGCAGCCAGCCGGGTGACATCCCGAATGAGCTGATGGCCACGTATTACCGTCAGCGCGCCACGGCGGGGTTTATGATAACCGAAGGCACTCAGATCGAGCCGCGTGGCCAGGGTTACGCGTGGACACCCGGGATTTACAGCCAGGAGCAAATCGAAGGCTGGAAGGCGGTGACGCAGGCTGTTCATCAGGAAGGGGGCGTGATTTTCTGCCAGCTCTGGCATGTGGGTCGTGTCTCGCACACCAGCCTGCAACCGGATAACCAGCCACCCGTAGCCCCGTCCGCTCTGCAGGCGACGGCGGTCAAAGTCTTTATCGAGACCGGGCCGGACGCGGGCGCGTTGGCGGATCCGAGCATGCCACGGGCGCTGACCACGGCCGAGGTGAAGGATCTGGTGGAGCTGTATCGGGTGGCTGCGGTGAACGCGAAGCAAGCGGGTTTCGACGGCGTGGAATTGCATTCCGCCAACGGGTATCTGCTCAATCAGTTCATCTCCGAGCACACCAACCAACGCACGGACGAATACGGCGGTTCGCTGACCAATCGTCTGCGCTTTTTGCGTGAGGTGACACAAGCCGTCATCAGTGTCTTCGGCAGCGAACGGGTGGCCGTGCGATTCGCGCCGTTGTTCGAAACCACCACCGAGGAGCGCGTGTACCTGGGGCTGGTGGAGAAAGACCCCCACGACACCTACGTTCAGGCCGCGGCAATGCTCAACGAATTGGCCATTGGTTACCTCTCCATTGCCGAAGCGGACTGGGACAACAGCCCCGACTTGCCCGAAACCTTCCGCCAGGCGCTGCGCGAGACCTTCGACAATCCCATCATGTATGCCGGGCGCTACACCGAAGAGAAAGCCAAGGCCATGCTTGCCAAGGGCTATGGCGATTTGTTCGGATTCGGTCGCACGTTCATCGCCAACCCTGACTTGCCGAACCGCTTCCAGCACGGGCTGCCCCTCAATCCTGTGAACCCGGCGACCCTTTATGGCGGCGGACGTCTGGGTTACATCGACTATCCGGCCAGCCCGGCATAAGATGCGCCCTTTAACGGCGGGGCCTGTCCCTGCCTGCTGAGGAAAAGAGTGCCCAATGACGGATTTGAACGAGACGCTCAAGGTATTGGCCAGTCCAGTCAGACGAACAGTGCTGACCTGGCTGAAAGACCCGCACACCTCGTTCGAGGGCTACACCCAGCTGTACGACTTCAGCGTCTACGGGGTGTGCGCCAGCTTGATCCAGGACAAGGCGGGCCTTGCCCAGCCTGCCACGTCGCTTTGCTTGAAGGCCTTGCATGACCTGGGGTTCGTGAAAGCGACCAAGGTCGGTAAATGGACCTACTACAAACGCGATGAAGCGCAGGTGGCCGCCGCCATGTCCGGTCTGCTGGGTGAGCTGGACGTGGACATTGCCAGGTAACAGCACCCGTCCCGATGAAAAAAATCTGGAAGCCCCACGACGCGGGATTCCAGATTTTTTTTGGCCTTCACCTTTCGGTCGACCACAGCGCGCAAACAAGAGCAACCGGTTGATCGTCAAAAAAAAGACATACGGGCGTGCGCCAATCGTCAGGTGCTCTAGCTAAACCGAAACATTGACACTATCATTGTGCCACTACTTGATTGTGTACCCAGCGGCTCCATTCTGGCCGCTGTGAGTCATCCCTCACGCTCTTCTCGCTGTCCATCCCGCTGGGGCCTCCAGGCCTATACCGCTTGAGCGGAGTGCGGACGGTGAAAACAGGATTTTCCGATGCCGCTGGTTACCGCTGACGCAACGCTTGCTCCCCGTATCCTCGTGACTGGCGGCGCCGGTTTTATTGGTTCGCACCTGGTCGATCGCTTGCTGCTGGCGGGCCACCGGGTGCGGGTGCTGGACAACTTTTCCACCGGCAAGCGCGGCAACCTGCCCAGCGAGCACCCGGCGTTGCAAGTGATGGAGGGCGATGTCGCTGATTTTGGCCAGGTGCTGGCCACCATGCAGGACTGCCAGGCGGTTGTGCATCTGGCGGCCGTGGCGTCGGTGCAAGCTTCGGTGGACGACCCGGCGGGCACCCATCAAAGCAATTTCGTCGGCACCCTGAATGTTTGCCAGGCCATGGCCCAGCTGAGTGTCAAGCGCGTGGTGTTCGCGTCCAGCGCGGCGGTGTACGGCAACAATGGCGAGGGCACCGCGATTCACGAAGACACGCCCAAGGCGCCATTGACGCCGTACGCGGCGGACAAGCTGTCGAGCGAGTATTACCTGGACTTCTACCGCCGCCAGCATGGCCTGGAGCCCGTGGTCCTGCGTTTTTTCAATATATTCGGGCCGCGCCAGGACCCGTCTTCGCCGTACTCCGGGGTCATCAGCATCTTTGCTCAGCGGGCACGGCAACACCTGCCGGTCTCGGTGTTCGGCGACGGCGAGCAGACCCGCGATTTCGTCTACGTCGGCGATCTGGTCACCGTGCTGGCGCAGGCGGTCGCGACGGTGCAGCCGCCCCTGGGGGCGATCAACGTTGGCCTGGGCCGATCAATCAGTCTCAATCAATTGATCGAGGCGCTCGGCAGCGCTGCCGGGCAGGCCATGAACGTCACTTACCTGGCGGCGCGCGAGGGTGACATTCGCCACTCCCGTGCCAATCACCAGCGCCTCCTCGACCAAGCCTGGCTGCCCGAGCCGACCGACATTCAGGTCGGCCTGGCGCGGTTGCTGGAAAGCCTCTAAGCACGCTACGGACAGCCAACATGCTCACCCATTACACCCCTCGACGTCGCCTGACTGCGCGATGGTTCACCGCCCTTGCGCTGCTTGCCAGCGCCGGTGCCCAAGCGGCTGCGCCCACCAGCGTGGCCTTCTGGTACGCGGCGAAACCTCCCTTGGCCGGCCTGGCCCACTATCAATGGGCGGTCCTTGAGCCTGGGCACTTGCAGCCGGCCGACGTGCAGACGTTGCGCGCTGCGGGCGGGACGCCGTTTGCCTATCTGTCGGTGGGGGAGCTGGCCGGCGATGCCGCGTCGCTTGAAGCCGCCGGGCTGAGCAGCGCGGCCAGTGACCAGCGTAACCACGCCTGGGGCAGCCAGGTCATGGACCTGACGGCCCCGGCCTGGCGCACTTATTTGTTCAACCGCGCCCAGCGTTATCAGGACCAGGGCTATGCCGGGCTGTTTCTCGACACGCTGGACAGCTTTCAGCTGCAACCGGCGGCCCGGCGCGAGGAGCAGCGCCAGGCGCTGATCAGCTGGATACAGGCGCTGCACAGCCGTTTCCCGGATTTGAAACTGATCTTCAACCGCGGCTTCGAGGTCCTGCCAGCACTGCCCGGTGTCGCGGCGGCCATCGCCGTCGAGTCGATCCACGCGGGCTGGGACGCCGGTCGCCAGCAGTATCGCCCGGTGCCACCCGAGGACCGCGACTGGCTGATGGCCAAGCTCGCGCCCTACAAAGCGCAGGGCGTCCCCTTGATTGCGATTGAATACCTGCCTCCCGAGCAGGGCCCTCAAGCCCGTGAACTGAGTCGGCGCTTGTGCCGTGAAGGGTTCATTGCCGTGGTCAGCACCCCACAGTTCAACCATCTGGACCTCGATGAGGTGCAGCTTCGTGCCAACGCCCTCTGCCAATAGCAAAACCCGTCTGCTCAATCCGTGGGCGGTGCTGGTGGTGACTGGCGCACTGGGCGGCCTGCTGTGGTTCACGTTCCAGGACGAAAAGGTGTTTGCCCCTGGCGACCGCGAGCCGGACCAGGTGTCGCTTAACTACGCCCAGCTGTTGCTGAACGCCCACCCCGGCGACGATGAGCTGCGCCTGCGCCTGGTCGAGCAGTTGCTGACGTTGGGTGACTATGCCGCCGCGCGCAGTCATGTCCAGGCCTGGCCGCAGCCGGAGCCGGCCGTGCAAGCCTATTACCTGGCCCGCATCGACGCGCTGTCGCTGGCCCCCGGTGCCGATCCGTTACCTGTCCTGACGCGCCTGGATGCTTTGGACATCAGCCGTCTTTCGCCGCCGCAGCTGGCCAGTCTGGCGCAGGTCCAGTTGCAAAGGGCCTCGCCGGGGAGTGCGGCGACCACCTACGCACACTTGGCCCAGCGTGATCCTGCGCAACGGCCGCAGTGGTTGGCCAGCCAGGCCCAGTGGGCGGTGGCGGCGGGGGACCCGGCCCAGGCGGCGGACGTGTATGCGGCGCTGGTTCAGTCCAGCGCCGATCCGGCCCAGGCCCGCGACTACCTGCAACAAGCGTTTGCCCAGTATGTGGCGGCCGATCAGGGGGAGCGCGGGGTGACGCTGCTGCGCGCACACCTGGCGCTGCTGGATGCCACTGACATCGGGCTGCTGGAGCAAGGCGTCGCCGTGGCCATCGCACACCAGCACTACGACAGCGCCCAGGCGTTGCTCGATCACTGGCGCAGCGTGCAGCCGGACAACCCGGCGCTTGCGCTCAAGGTATTCGAACTGCACCTGGCGGCAAACGACCTGCCCGGCGCCTGGGCCAGTGGCCAGGCGCTGGTCGCCGCGCAGCCGGATGACATGGCGCTGCTGCGTCGGGTCGCCGAGGTCGGGGAATGGGTCGGCGCCAAGGCCGAGGCCCTGCGTTTGTGGCTGGCCTTGTGGCAACGCACAGGCGATGAACACAGCCGCGAGCAAGCCTGGCGCCTGGCCTTGCTGCTCGATGATAACGCGCAGGCGATCAGCCTCCTGGCACCGATCAGCACCGCGCGGCCCTTGAGCGCGGACGAGATGAACGGCTTGCTTTACGGCTATGCCCGCGCGCAACAACCGGGCGAGGCCGAGCGCTGGCTGCGTGATTATCTGCGCCGTTACCCCACACAGCGTGAGGCGTGGCAGGCATTACTCGCCAATCTTCAAGCGCGCACACTCGACAGCGCCCAGGCCGACGTCTGGGCGCAGATCCAGCAGCGCTTTGGCCTGACCCCGGCGCAGCGCGTGGCTTGGGCCGATGCTCACCTGCGCGGCAATAATCCCCAGGGTGCCTGGACCGCGTTGCAGACCGACCCCCACGCCATCGACGACCGGCGCTTTTGGCGCAGCCGCGCCAGCGTGGCCTGGGCGCTGGGTGATCGTGAGCACCTGCGTGAGGCGCTGGAGCGACTGCTGGCGCTGGACGGCCGATTGCCGGCGGGTGATCGCAGCGTGCTGGTGGATGATTACCGTCAGCGCGACCCTGCCCGTGCATTGCAGCTGGCGCTTGACGGTTGGCGCCAGGCACCTGCCCGGGACAGCCTGCTGCTGGCCTTGCAAGTGACCCTTGAACAGCGCGACTGGCAGCAACTTCGCCAACTGCTGGATGAGGCGGATCAGCACCGGGAACTGCCGCTGCAGCTGCAGTACGTTTTGGCTCGCGGTGCCCTGGCGAGCCACGACGGTCGCCCGGACGACGCCGCCCGCGTGTACCGCGAAGGACTCGTCGCATTTCCCGAGAACAGCCTGCTGCGTGAACAGTTGCTCTGGGTGTACTTGGATCAGCGCAACCTCGCCGAACTGGCACCGCGGGTGGCCGAATGGCGCGAAGCGGCCTTGGCCGATCCGCTGCTCTGGCTGCCGATGGCCAGTGCCCAAAGCGCCCTCGGCAACCTGCCCGCTGCCCTGGCCTGGTACCGTCGCGCCGCGCGCCAGCAGCCAAAGAATTGGCTGGCCCAGGCTGCCTACGCCGACGCACTGGACGCCGCCGGTTATCAGGACACGGCCTGGCGCTGGCGCCGGACCCTGTTGCGGACCCCGCCCAAGCTTGATCGCCAATGCACCAGTTGTCTGCAAACCTGGCTGCGGCTGCTGGCCAACGGCGTGTCGCCGGTGAGGGCGGAGCGTCAGGCCTGGCAATGGCAGGACGGCTCGCCGGCGATGCTGCAACTGTGGTTCGACCAGCAACTGGCCAGTCTGGCGGCCAGTGGTGCGGGCAGTTCGCGGGACGAGTGGCTGACCTGGGCGCGGCAAAGCGGGCTCAAGGTCGACCCCGGTGAGGGTCTGCAACAGGCGATCCGTGGCGCCGTGCAAAGCGAATTGGAACCGCTGCTGGCGCGCGCCGATTTGCCGGCCGGGCAGCGCGCCGACATGCTCGCCCGACTCGGTCGCCCCGGTGCGGCGCGGCAGGTCAACGCCGAGGCCTGGGCCCTGGCGGGAAGCGATCAGGCGGCGGATGCCTTGCGCGAACAGGCTGTGCAACTGGAAGCGGCGCACCCCCAGGGCGCGCAACTGGGCTGGAAGCGTCAGGACTTCGGTGGCCTGCGCATCGACGGCGCGGTGGCGCGGGTCGGCCTGCTGTTCGGCGAACAAAGTTATGCCGACGTGACGCTCAGCGAAGGGCGTTATCAAAGCGACCAGCTGCTGTCCGGGCGGTTGGGTCAGGAACACAACCTGCTGGCGACCCTGGAGCATGGCGTCGACGATGGACGTTACGCCCTGATCCTCGACGCAAGCCTGCGCGATGACCATGACCGCACGGGCCTGGGCCTGGCCCGAACCTGGCTGCTCGCGCCGGGCCAGCAGTTGGAAGCGGGGCTGGACTGGCATCGGCAGAGCGAAGAAACCGGCCTGATGCGCACCTTCGGCCAGCGTGACCAGCTGTACGCCGGCGGCCGCCACGCCATCACCGCCCGTGACGAGCTGAGCTGGCGGGTCGGCCAGAAGCATTTCAGTACCCGTGAAGGCGACAGCCTCGGCAACGGACAGGCCGTCAGCGTGGTGCTCAACCATGTGCTGGAACAGGCCTCACCCCACTGGGCGGTGCGCACCGGCGTCGATTACCAACGCAACCAATTGTCCGGTCGCACGCTGGATGGCCTGAGCAGCCGTGACGGTGGCGCGCTGGATGTGGATTCGTATACCACGGCGATCCCCGGCGTTGTTACGCCTCAGGATTTGCTCCAGGCGCGATACGGCCAGGTGTTCGTCGGCAGTACCTGGCGGCGTGGCAGTCCCGGCGCGCTGGCCCGTACCCAGCCGGGCTTCAGCTGGCTGCTGGACACCAATGCCGGCTGGCAGTGGGAAGACCAGACCTTCAACTACGGCGTCGCCGGCGGTGTCGGCGTCGGCGTGCTGGGCGGTGACGAACTGGCGCTGAAACTGGGTTACCAGTCGGCGCCCCAAGGGGCCGATGGCAAGGCCGGCGGTGTGCTCAACATCAGTTACAGCGTGCGTCTGGGCGACTGACCCAGCCCCCATTTCGGAGAATTTCTATGCGATCCACAACCTGCTTGACCCTGGCCCTTGCCACCGCGCTGACCCTTGGCGGTTGCGCCAGCCACACCGGCAACCCCAGCCCGGAGCTGGCGCGCAACGCCCATTGGGGCCTGCTGCCCATGAGCAATTACTCGCAGACCCCGCAGGCGGGAGAGCGCAGTGAGCACATCCTGCTGAGCGTGTTGAGTAAGGACGGCGTGCACCCACTGGTCTACACCGCGCCGGGCGATACCGATCCGGCACTGCTCAGCGACAACGATCGCCAGGCCGGTTCCCTGCAATGGGCCAAGGCCAACAAGCTCGATTACCTGATCACCGGCAGTGTCGAGGAATGGCGCTACAAAAGCGGCCTGGACGCCGAGCCTGCGGTCGGTCTGAGCCTGCGCGTGCTCGACGCCGCCACCGGCCGGGTGCTGTGGAGCACCAGCGGCGCGCGGGCCGGTTGGTCGCGTGAAAGCCTGGCCGGGGCCAGCCAGAAAGTGCTCAATCAACTGGTTGGGGAGCTGCGCCTGAAATGAGGATCACCAACGCCGCGCACCTGGATTTTCGTCTGGCGCCCAGCGCCAGCGGTCCCGGTTCCTGGGTAGAAGCGGTGGTGCTGGCAGCGCTGGTGATCGGCCTCGGGCTCTGGCTTGCACCGGCCGACCCGCTGCAGGTGACTGCGCCGTTCCCGTGGCTCGCACTGTCGCCGCTGCTGATCGGCCTGCGCTACGGTTTTACCCGCGCGCTGGTCAACGGTTGCCTGATCGTGATCGCGTACCTGGTGCTGCATCAGCGCGGGCCGCTCTATGCGCACCTTTCACCGGGCTGGATCGTCGGCGTGCTGGTGGGCGGCATGCTCGCCGGCGAGGTCCGCGACCTGTGGGAACGACGCTTGCAGCGCTTGCAGATGGCCAACGAATACCGCCAGTACCGGCTGGACGAGTTCACCCGCGCGCACCAGATTCTGCGTGTGTCCCACGATCGCCTGGAACAGCGCGTGGCCGGCAGTGACGAAAGCCTGCGTGGATCGTTGCTGGGCCTGCGCGACCGCTTGCGGCGGCTGCCGGGCGATCACGATGCCTTGAGCGGGCTTGCCGAATCCATGCTGACCCTGCTCGGGCAATATGGCTCGCTGCAAACCGCCGGGGTCTACCGGGTCGAGGGCGGGGTTTTGCAGCCGCAGCCGGTAGCGACCGTCGGGCAAATGGGCGCGCTGGCCGCCAGCGATGCGCTGGTCGAGCTGTGCCTGGGCCGTGGCGAACTGGTCAGCGTGCGCGAAACCCTGGTCGAGAACGGTCAGGGACAGCACTTCTCAAGCCTCCAGCTCTGTGTGCCGCTGATCGATACCCAAGGGCAGACGCTGGCCTTGCTCGCCGTGCGCGACATGCAGTTTTTCGCGTTCCATGACCGCACCTTCAGCGTCCTCGCGTTGCTCTGCGGGCACATCGCCGACCTGCTGCACGCCGACCCCCAGGCGTTGCAACTGGTGTGCGCCGACGCCCAGCATTTCAGCGCACAGTTGCGCCGCTCGCTGGCCGATGTCAGGCAGCACGGGCTCTCGGCCACCCTGTACGCGTTTGAAATCAATGAGGCCGACACCGAACTGGCGCGGCTGTTCGACATGAGCCGGCGTGGATTGGACCTGCACCTGGCGCTGCCCAACAACCGTGGCCATCGCTGTCTGCTGGTGCTGTTGCCCTTGACCAGCAGCGATGCCGCCCTTGGCTATATCCAGCGACTGGAAGGCTTGCTGCAACGGCATTTCGCCAATTATCAGGGCATGGACACCCTGGGCGTTCAGGTTCTTCAGTACAGCCTGGACGCTGCCCCGGAACGAACGGGTTTGCGCAATTTCCTGCATAACGAGTGTGGCTTGAATGATCAGCAAATTACTGTTTAGCCTGGCCTTGGCGCTGGAGGCGGGCAGTTGGGTGAGCCTGGCCCAGGCCACCGGCGACGGGCAAATGCTCGGCGCTTACCTGGCTTTTCATGCCCCCGCCTGCATCGTGCTGGCTGCGGCGATGTGGCGTGTGCTGCCCGCTCATTACCGGGCGCCGCTGCCGTGGAGCCCGCTGTTTTTCTTCAGCCTGGCGTTTTTCGTGCCGCTGCTGGGGATGGTCGGGGTGCTGATCGCCTTGTTCCCGGCCCTGTACCTGCCCGGCACCCGCGACCGCACGTTGCCGGCTTGGCGTGCCCTGCCAATGCCGACGCTGCCGTTCAAGGCGCAAGAAGCGCTGGGCATGGCCACCTTCGCTGACGGTGGCCTGGAGGATGTGCTGCGACACGCCGACGACCCGGACCGCCGCCTGCAAGCGCTGCTGGCAACCCGCCGCATGCCGGTGCGCGACGCCATCCCGATTCTCAAGCTGGCCTTGGCCGACCCCAGTGACGACGTGCGCTTGCTCGCTTATTCAATGCTGGACGGCCAGGAGAGCCAGATCAATCTGCGCATCGAGCAGACCCTGGCCCAATTGACGCTGACCTTGCCCGGCGCTGCCGGCGCGCTGCACGCCACCCTCGCCGAATGGTATTGGGAACTGGGCTACCTGGGGCTGGCTCAGGGCAGCGTGCTGGAGCATGTGTTGGGGCAGGCCGCCGAGCATGCGCGGCACGGCATCGGCGCTGGCGAAGGCAGCCCGTTGATGCTGCTGGCCGGGCGCATTGCCCTGTTGCAAGGTGACCTGGACGCTGCGCAAGGTTATCTGCAACAGGCGGCCGCCGGCGGCATGACGGCGGCGACACTGGCGCCCTTCCAGGCTGAGCTGGCGTTTCGCGGCGGGCGCTACGACCAGGTCGCTGGCCTGCTGGCCGGGCTGGGCGCGGAGCAGTTGAGCCGACCACCCTTTGCTGCGCTGGCGAGGTGCTGGGCATGAGTGCGCCTGCGCCGATCACCGCCGATGTCTGCCTGCTGCTCGAAGGCACCTGGCCCTACGTGCGCGGCGGGGTGTCCGGCTGGGTCCACCAGATGATCCTCGGCCTGCCGGAAGTCACCTTCAACGTGCTGTTTATCGGCGGCCAGCGGCAGGCCTATGGCGAGCGCCGCTACGACATTCCGCCCAACGTGTTGCGCATCGACGAAGTGTTCCTTGAAGACGCCTGGCTGGAAACCCCGGCCAAGCGCAAGCAGGCCAAGGTCAAGCAAGCGGACATGGACATGTTGTACCGCTACTTCAACCACCCGGACCTGCCACCGGCCGGTCTTGGCGAGCAATGGCTGGACGCCGTCGCCAGCGGTCGGCTGACCCTGGAAGCCGTCCGTAACAGCCGCGCCAGCTGGACGTCGGCCAGCGAGGGCTACCTGGCCCATTGTGAAGACCCGTCCTTCGTCAGTTATTTCTGGACCGTGCGCGCCATGCAGGCGCCGTTGCTGCTGCTCGCCGAGGCCGCCCGGCAACTGCCGAGGGCGCGCATGGTGCACACCGTTTCGACGGGCTACGCAGGCCTTGTCTCCACCATCCTCACCCAGCTGTGGGGCTGCCGCAGCGTACTCAGCGAGCACGGCATCTACACCAAGGAACGCAAGATCGACCTGGCCCAGGCCAGCTGGATCGCGGAAAGCTCGGACCAGGCGCTGAACGTCGCTTTGGCCAGCGGCCACAGTTATATCCGCACGTTGTGGATCCGTTTTTTCGAGCGCATCGGCACCCTGGTCTACGACCACACCGACCACATCATCGCCTTGTACGAGGGCAATCGGCAGCGGCAGATCCTGGACGGCGCCAACCCGGCGCGGGCGAAGCTGATCCCCAACGGTATCGCCCTGCCTCAGTGGACCGCCGCGCTGCAACAAAGGGCGCCGGGCATTGCCCCGGTGGTCGGGCTGATCGGCCGCGTCGTGCCGATCAAGGACGTCAAAACCTACCTGCGCGCCTTGCGCGGTGTGATCAATGCACGCCCGGACGTGCAGGGCTGGATCGTCGGCCCGGAGGACGAGGACCCGCAATACGTCGCCGAATGCCGCAGCCTGGTGGTCAGTCTCGGACTGGAAGGCAAGGTGTTGTTTCGCGGTTTCCAGCGCATCCAGGACATCCTGCCGCAACTGGGCCTGATGGTGCTGACGTCGATCAGCGAGGCCCAGCCGCTGGTGATCCTCGAAGCGTGGGCCGCCGGTACGCCGGTGGTCAGCAGCGACGTCGGTTCCTGCCGGGAGATGATCGAAGGCGTCACCGCCGAAGACCGCGACCTGGGCCTGGCGGGAGAAGTGGTGCCCATCGCTGACCCGCAGGCCACGGCCAGCGCCATTCTCGCGCTGCTGGGTGACTCGCCCCGTTGGCATCAGGCCCAGGCCGCCGGGCTGGCCCGGGTCAGCCGCTATTACACCGAAGCGTTGATGCTCGAACAGTATCGGCAGCTCTATCACGCTGCCATGGAGAACCGTTGAATGGCCGGTATCGGGTTTGAACTGCGCCGGATCCTGGCGCGCGACACCTACACCTCAACCCTGCAGGCCTACCTGTACGCGGGGGTAATCAGCTCCGGGCCGTGGGTGCTGTCGATCATCAGCGTGATGCTGGTGGGTGTGCTCAGCACCACGGCGCTGCTGCCCGAATTGATGGTCCGGCAGTTTCTGATCACGGTGACCTACCTGATGGCCAGCACACTGATCCTCACCGGCGGCCTGCAGCTGTTCTTCACCCGTTTCGTCTCCGACCGGCTGTTCGAGAAGCGCTACGCCGACATCCTGCCCAACCTGCTGGGCATCCTGCTGTTGGTGACCTTGGGGTCGGGCGTGCTGGGCATCGTGCTGCTGGCGACGGTGTTCGATCAACCGCTGATGTACCGGCTGCTGGTACTGGCCAACTTCGTGGTGCTGTGCAACCTGTGGCTGGTGATCATTTTCCTGTCCGGCATGAAGGCTTATCACCGCATTTTGCTGGTGATGGTGATCGGTTACAGCCTGCTGCTGGTCAGCGCGTGGCTGCTGCAGGGATTGGGTATTACCGGTTTGCTGTTGGCGCTGCTGGTGGGGCACAGCAGCCTGCTGTTCATGTTTCTCTACGACATCCTGCGCGAGTACCAAGGCGACCGGCTGATTGCCTTCGACTTCCTTGACCGCCGGCAGATTTTCATCAGCCTGTTCTTCACCGGGCTGCTGTACAACCTGGGCGTCTGGGTCGACAAGTTCATCTTCTGGTACAGCCCCGGGACCTCCCAGGCGGTAATCGGGCCGCTGCGCGCGTCGATGCTGTACGACCTGCCGATCTTTCTCGCTTATCTGGCGATCATCCCCGGCATGGCGGTGTTTCTGGTGAGGATCGAAACCGACTTCGCCGAGTGGTACGAGCGGCTGTTCGCCGCCATTCGCGGCGGCGAAACCCTGCAGCACATCGGTCAGCTGAAAAACGAAATGATCCTGTCGATCCGCCAGGGTCTGCTGGAAATCTGCAAGGTGCAGGGCGTGACCGTGGTCCTGCTGTACCTGTTCGCGCCGAGCCTGCTGGACTGGCTGGGTATCTCCAGCTACTACTTGCCGCTGTTCTACATCGACTTGGTCGGGGTCAGTTTGCAGGTGGTGTACATGGCGCTGCTGAACGTGTTTTTCTACCTCGACAAGCGCGCCATCGTGTTGCAGCTGTGTGGGTTATTTCTGCTGCTCAACACTGTCCTGACCACCTTGACCCTGTACCTGAGCCCCAGCTTTTTCGGCTATGGGTTTACCTTGTCGCTGCTGGTGTGTGTGCTGGTCGGGCTGTACCGGTTGAGCAGCACCCTGGATGACCTGGAATTCGACACCTTCATGGGCCGTCGCTGAGCCCCCGGCCTGCGTCGTGGCCTTCAGCGTCCGGAGGGCTCGGCCGGCAGATGAAACCCATGCCGTGATCGTCTGTCCACATCCGCTCACGCATCGCCCGGACGAGGCGAGACATACGTCAACGGACACAAGGTTTTATGGCTGACGCGCTCAACCCGAAAATATACATCCTGACCTTCACCGCATTTGTGATGCTGTCCTCTGAATTCATCGTCGCGGGCCTGTTGCCGGAGATTGCCGCTGGCCTGCACATCTCGGTGGGTCAGGCCGGCTGGCTGGTGACTGCGTTTGCCCTGGGGATGGGCATTGGCGCGCCGGTCATCGCAGCGTTTACCCACAAGGTCAGCCTGCGTGCCTTGCTGATGAGCGGATGCGTGGCGCTGTTTTGCGGCAACACAATCAGTGCGCTGACCGACAATTTTTCCCTGCTGATGATAGGTCGGGCACTGGGCGGCATTGGCGTGGCGATCTTCTGGACCAATGCGGCCCTGACCGCCTCGGCGATGTCCTCGGCGTCGCACAAGAGCCTTGCGGTGTCTCGGGTGCTGATCGGCATCTCCATTGCTTCGGTGGTGGGCGTGCCCCTGGGCAAGCTGGTCAGCGACACATGGAATTGGGAAATCGCCATGGGGCTGATGGCAGCGTTGAGCGCTTTGGCGTTGCTCGCGGTTATCCGCTGGATACACCCGCCGCAAACCGATGCGCCGGTGACGCATCGCAGCCTCGGTCAGCGACTGCGAAGTGTCTGGACCCCAGACATCGCCCTGGCGCTGCTGAGCTATCTGTTGATGTTCGCAGGGGTCATGGCCGTCTTCAGTTTCCTCGCCACGTTCCTCGCCCGCTACACAGGGCTGACCGGCACGCCGGTTACCTTGATGCTGGCCCTGTACGGCGTGTCGGACATCGTGGGCAACCTGCTGTTGTCCAAGCGGGTGCCGGATCAACTGGACGGGCTGTTCAAGTCTCTGTTGCTGGTGCTGGCGGTCAGCCTGGCGGCACTGTCACTGTTGGGCCAGTCCGTCTGGCTGGTGCCGTTGGTCGTGATTGCCATTGGCTGCTGCCATGCCGGTGCCAGCTTGTTGACCGGCGTCGACGTGTTGCGCAGGGCAGGGGCGAACGCCCAGTTCATCGGCGCCGTCAATGTCAGCGCGATCAACCTGGGCATCATGCTCGGCACCTCGACGGGCGGGCTGTTGGTCGATCACATTGGCCTTCAGTACATCGGCTTCCTGGCCGCCGGTTTTGTCCTGTGCGCCTGGGTCACCCGAACGCGCTTGAGCGCTCGGCCCGTCCAGTCCGAGCACCTCGCAGCCGAGTGACGCGCACAACGGTTTGCGCGTGGAGATACCCCCTGTAGAGCAAGCGCCAATCGGTGTGCATCTCAGGCCGCAAGGGCCTGCGCCAGCGCCACACCGGCCAGCTCTGCCGTGGCCAGAAGGCGCTCCAGGCTTTGTCCGTGGCGTGCGCTGGCGGAGAGTCCGGCCATGGTGGTGCAGACAAAATCCGCCAGTCGATCTGCGTCCAGCGGGTAGCGCTCGGCGATCTTGTTCCGAATCACGTCCTGAGCCGCCGCACGAATCTCGCAGGCGGCCTCACGCGCCTCCGTATCGTTGCTCCGTGTGCCCTCCAGCACCATGCAGCCCGTGGCGATGGGATCGGCGGCGTAGAAACGCGCGGCGTACTCCAGCACCTGGGCAAGGGACTCAGCCAGCGGCCGGTCCGCCTCCAGGATCTGCAACACAGGGATTGCTCCCGTCAGGGCATACCGATCAAGGACTTTTGAGTACAGCTGCGCCTTGCTGCCAAACGCCGCGTAGAAGCTGGGCGGATTGATACCGAACGCTTTGGTCAGGTCGGCGACGCTCACACCGTCGTAGCCCTTGGCGTGGAACAGGTGCTGAGCGGTGGCGACCGCCTCATCCGGATCGAAACGACGAGGGCGGCCACGGGTGGGCAATGTATTTGTAGTCATGATTACAGAAAGCCTTGACAGCACGAATGGGGATTATTGTAGCATCGGTTACATTAATCAGGAGGCGTGACCATGTCAGACTTTAAACACAAATCGGTATTGGTGCTTGGCGGGAGCCGGGGCATCGGCGCGGCCATCGTAAGGCGCTTCGCCGCAGACGGTGCAAACGTGGCGTTTACCTACTCCGGATCACCGGAAGCGGCACAGTCGCTGGCCGCCGAAACAGGCAGCAGCGCGCACCAGGCGGACAGCGCGGATCGGGATGCGGTCATCGCACGGGTCCGGGACAGCGGTCCATTGGACATTCTGGTGGTGAATTCCGGCATCGCCATTTTCGGCGATGCGCTGGAACAGGACCCGGACGCAATCGATCGCCTGTTCCGCATCAACGTGCATGCGCCTTACCACGCATCGGTGGAAGCGGCGCGGCAGATGCCGCAAGGCGGGCGGATCATCGTGATCGGATCGGTGAACGGTGACCGTATGCCCATCCCCGGAATGGCGTCCTATGCGCTGAGCAAATCCGCACTGCAAGGCCTGGCGCGGGGGCTGGCGAGGGATTTCGGCCCGCGCGGCATCACCATCAATATTGTGCAGCCAGGGCCCATCGACACCGAGGCCAACCCGGCGGACGGCCCGATGAAAGACCTGATGCACAGTTTCATGGCCATCAAGCGTCACGGTCGCTCAGACGAAGTGGCGGGCATGGTGGCCTGGCTGGCCGGGCCGGAAGCGGGGTTTGTCACGGGGGCGATGCATACCATCGACGGTGCCTTCGGCGCCTGACGGATTTCGCGAAGCCGGAGCTGGCTTCCGGCTTTTTGCGGCCCGCTAGGGCGGCGCGGCGCCTTCGGAGAGCATTTTGAGCAAGCGTGTACGTCGCTTCTCCAGCTCCGCGATCTGGCGCTCAAGGGATTCAAGGCGTTCGCGCTGGACGGCGGACGTCTCCGGGCATGACAGGGCGCCTTCGATCATGCGCATGCAATCGGGGAAGCCACGAATCTCGGCCAGGCTGAACCCGGTCGCAATCAGGCGCTGGATCTGCCGGACTTGCGTGACTGCGATCAAAGCAAAGGTCCGGTAGCCGTTATCGCTGCGCGAGGACGACAGTAATTGATGCTCATCGTAATGACGGATCGAGCGCACGCTCGCACCGGTTTCGCGCGCGAGTTCGCCGATGCTCATCGAGGCTGGGCGGGAGGTCTGAGTCATGACGTTTAGCGTCCAGAAGGGGTGAGGCACGGTAGCATTATTTTTCCTTGACCCTCACACCAATGAGAGGGTGGAAGCTCTCAGGAATACCCTTTGATGGAGAGACATCGTGTTCCTGCAAAATCCCTTGAGCACCCTGCGTGCACTGTTCTTGATGGCCGCCGTTTCGATGGCTTCGGCGTATGCGTCGGCCGAAACAAAAAACTATTCAGTCACCGCCCCCGACGGCGTGTCCCTCGCCGTGCAGGAGTCCGGCGATCCCGATGGCCCGGCCATCATCTTCATACACGGCTTGCTCGGTAGCCACCTGAACTGGGACCAGCAAGTGGACAGCCCGCTCCTGCAACGCTATCGGATCATCACCTACGACATGCGCGGTCACGGGCAGTCCGGCAAGCCCTCAGCCGCCATTGCGTACGCCGAAGGGGCGCGTTGGGCCGATGACCTGGCCGCCATCATGAAGACCGCAAAAGTGACCAGGCCCGTTCTGGCGGGCTGGTCCCTGGGCGGCACGGTAATCTCAAATTACCTGGCCAAATACGGCGATCAGCAGATCGCGGGCGCGGTCTACGTGGACGGGGTGATCGAACTTAAACCCGAGCAAATCACCGCCCATCCGGACATCTACAACAACCTCAACGCGACCGACTTGAAAACGCACCTGGACACTGTCCGCGCCTTTCTGCAGCTGTGTTTCCATACCCAACCGGATAGCCGGACGTTCGAGCGGCTTTTGGCAAATGCCGCGATGGCCTCGTGGGACATGCAAAAAGCCGTGATGGGCATGGACATTGACGCTGTCAAAGGGCTCGGCAATGCCAAGGTGCCGGTGTTGTTACTGTACGGCGCGCAGGATGCACTGGTTCAACCCAACGCCGCGATTGCGCGGGCGGTTCAGCTCAATCCTAGGGTCAAAAGCGTGGTCTATGAAAACTCTGGTCATGCGCCGTTTCTGGAAGAGCCCGAGCGCTTCAATCGCGACCTGGCCGCGTTCATCGAGTCGAGCGCAAAGCGCTGATCCGGAATGCCGGCTAACGGTGGAGCGGGATAACAAAGCGCGCAGGGTGAAGGTTTTTTCCGTCAGGGCCCGGGTGTAGACTTCGCCTTCGCGCGCAGGCGCATTCAGGTCCAGCGAACATGACACAGATCTCCGAACGCTTTCTGGTTCAGGCCCATCTCGACGCCAGGCAACCCAAGCCACTGACCCCCGATCAGGAGGCCAGCTACCGTCGCGCCATCGCCGCCGAGCTCAAGGCGCAAGACGCGGTGCTGGTGGCTCATTATTACTGCGATCCAGTGATTCAGGCGCTGGCCGAGGAAACCGGGGGCTGCGTGTCTGACTCGCTGGAGATGGCGCGCTTTGGCCGGGATCACTCGGCCAAAACCGTTCTGGTGGCCGGCGTACGCTTCATGGGCGAAACCGCAAAAATCCTTACCCCCGAAAAACGCATCCTCATGCCCACCCTCGAGGCCACCTGTTCCCTGGACCTCGGCTGCCCTGTGGATGAGTTTTCAGCGTTTTGCGATCAACACCCGGAGCGCACCGTCGTGGTGTACGCCAACACGTCGGCAGCGGTGAAAGCCCGGGCGGACTGGGTGGTGACGTCCAGCTGCGCGCTGGAGATCGTCGAAAGCCTGTTGGACAACGGCGAGAAGATCATCTGGGCGCCGGACAAGCACCTGGGCCGTTACATCCAGCGTGAAACGGGCGCCGACATGCTGTTGTGGGACGGCGCCTGCATCGTCCATGAAGAGTTCAAGTCCAGGCAACTGGAGGACATGAAGGCGCTGTACCCCGATGCGGCGATTCTGGTGCACCCCGAGTCGCCTGAATCGGTGATCGACCTGGCCGACGCTGTGGGCTCCACCAGCCAGTTGATTGCCGCTGCGCAGCGGCTGCCGAACAAGACGTTCATCGTCGCCACCGACCGCGGCATTTTCTACAAAATGCAGCAGCTGTGCCCGGACAAGGTGTTCATCGAAGCGCCTACCGCCGGCAATGGCGCGGCGTGCCGCAGTTGTGCGCATTGCCCGTGGATGGCGATGAATACCCTCGAACGCACGCTGCAGTGCCTGCAGGAGGGCACCAACGAAATCTTCGTGGACCCGGCGATCATTCCCCACGCCGTCCGGCCGCTCCAGCGCATGCTGGACTTCACCCAGGCGGCGCGGATGAAGCTGGCGGGAAATGCCTGAACCTTCTTCCCCTGTAGGAGCGCGCTTGCCCGCGATGACGTACTACCCGTCTGCATCAGTCTGACCGGTAAAACGCGATCGCGGGCAAGCGCGCTCGTCAAACAAGGGATTTGTTGTTGATTTTGAAGGCTCAACAACCTTGCTTCTGCCCGGAGGGCGTGGGAGTCCGGCTTGCCGACGATGGGCTGCGCAGCGGCCCCAAACCTAAGTCCCGGCCTGTCAGACGCGCCGCGTGCACAGGTTTCACTGCCGGTTCCCGGCAGATCGCAGGACAAACCAGCTCCCACGGCCTGCGGCCAGAATCAAAAGCACCGTAGGCCTCCCGGTTTGCTGCGCGATAGCGCGGTGTCTGGACGACGGGGGATCTCCTACAGGGCCGCCGTCAAGGCGATCAATTCATCATCTCTTTCACCGCCCGCTCCTGGGCGATGATTTCCTGTTGCCGCGCATCGATGCGTGACGCCAGCTGGAAGTTGTTGTTCGCCCGGCGTTTGGCGAAGTCCAGCTGCTGAATGGCTTGCTTGAAGTCACCCACCAACGCGAAGTATTCGGCGCGGGCCTGATGCAGGCCAATGGTGTCGCCGGACAGGCCACGGGTTTCCGCCACCATGTACCAGACGTCCGGGTCGTCCGGCCGGCTCTTCACCAATTGCTCGAGCACTTTTTGCGCCTGGGGTGCGCGGTTCTGCTTGAGTAACACGTCGGCCCGCTCCTGAATCAGCGGGTAGTTGTCCGGGTAAAGCGACAACATCCGGTCGACCCGCTGCTGTGCATCCGGCAGTCGGTTGTTGGTGATGTCCAGTTCGATCTGCGCCAGGTTGTAGGTGATGTCGTTCGGTGCTTTGTCCAGCAGCGCCTTGAGGCCTTCGCGCGCCTCGTTCAGCTGTCCGGCTTTGGTTTGAGCCAGCGCCAGACCGTAGCGCGCAGGGTCTGATTTCGGGTTCTCCACCAACTGGGCGCGGAACCGCTTGGCGGCCATGCCCGGGGTTTCTTCATAGAACAACGCGACGCGCGCGCGCATCAACTGATACTGCAGGCTGTCTTCCTTGCCGCCCGGCTTGGCCAGCTCGGCGCGGTTGCGTGTGTCGGCGATCCGCGATTCGGTCACCGGGTGGCTCATCAGGAACTCAGGCGGCTTGGCGTCGTAGCGATACTGGCGCGCCAGGCGCTCGAACATCGTGGGCATGTTGCGCGGGTCGTAACCGGCTTTTTCCAGGTTCAGGATGCCGATCCGGTCAGCCTCTGCCTCGTTCTGACGGGAGAAGCGCGCCTGCTCTTGGATCGCGGCAGCCTGTGAGCCGGCGATGGCGGCGATCCCGGCGTCGCCAGCACCCGCAGCGGCCATCACGATGCCCGCGAGCATGGCGGCCATCATCGGCATCTGCATCCGCTGCTGCGCCTGCACGCCCCGTGCGAAGTGGCGTTGCGACAAGTGAGCCAGTTCGTGCGCCAGGACAGCGGCGTACTCACCCTCGCTTTCAGCGTGCAGAAACAGGCCGCCGTTGACCCCGATGATCCCGCCTGGCGCGGCAAAGGCGTTGATTTCCGGGGTGTTGATCAAAATGAATTCGAGACGGTGATCCTGCACCTGACTGGTTTCGGCCAGCCGGTACACGGTGGTTTCAACATAGTCCTTGAGCTGTGGATCGTTCAGCTGGGCGACTTCGGATCGCAGCATGCTCAACCAGGCCCGGCCCAGATCATGTTCCTGTTGCGGCGAAACAATCGCGGAACTGGCGTCTCCTAGCGACGGCAAGTCATCGGCCGAACTCGGCATGGCGAGCAGGCACGCAATCGTCAGCAGGGTGGGGCGCAAAAAATTCATGCACGAAACTCGAAGGCAGAAAAGACCTCACTGTAGCTGGCTCAATGGCATGCTGACCAGAGTGGGGTATTCTTGCGCTCCTGCGCGAGACGTTCGCCAGCCCCGTTTGTGTTTTTACGCATTTTGATGTGCCTGCCCGGAGAGAAACGATGTCTGACGCTTTAGTGCGCCCCGAGACCTGCGACGCCGAGCTTGATGCCAGCGGCCTTAACTGCCCGCTGCCGCTGCTCAAGGCCAAAATGGCACTCAATGGCCTGGCCGTTGGCGCGGTCCTGAAAGTGACCGCCACCGACGCCGGCTCCCAGCGTGACTTCCGCACCTTCGCCAAACTGTCTGGTCATGCGTTGCTGCATGAAGAAGCGGCTGACGGTGTTTATCGCTACTGGTTACGCAAAGCCTGATTTGCCCACCCTTCGCCCAAAGGATTTTTGATGTTCAAGGTGCTTCGAGACTGGATGCAGCGCTACTTCTCCGACGAGGAAGCGGTGGTGCTGGCGGTATTGCTGGTCTTGGCGTTTACCATCGTGCTGACCTTGGGCGGGATGCTGGCGCCGGTGCTGGCAGGGCTGGTGCTGGCGTTTCTGATGCAGGGGCTGGTCATTCATCTGGAGCGCCTGCGCGTGCCCGAAGGCGGTGCCGTGGCGCTGGTCTTCGCGCTATTCATGGGGGCGCTGGGGGTGTTCCTGCTGGTGTTGGTGCCGTTGCTCTGGCATCAACTGATCACGCTGTTCAACGAACTACCCGGCATGCTCGCCAAGTGGCAATCGCTGTTGCTGCTGCTGCCGGAACGCTACCCGCATCTGGTGTCGGACGAGCAGGTGCTGCAGGCCATCGAAGTGGCCCGCGGCGAGATCGGCAAATTCGGACAGTGGGCGCTGACCTTTTCCCTGTCGAGCCTGCCGCTGCTGGTCAACATGATGATCTACCTGGTGCTGGTGCCGATCCTGGTGTTCTTCTTCCTCAAGGACCGCCGCATGATCGGTCGCTGGGTGCGCGGTTACCTGCCGCGCGAGCGCACGCTGATCACCCGTGTCGCCGAAGAAATGAACCGCCAGATCGCCAACTATATCCGTGGCAAAGTCATCGAGATCCTGATCTGTGGCGGGGTGACCTACATCGCGTTCTGGGCGCTGGGCCTGAATTACTCGGCCTTGCTGGCCATGCTGGTGGGGATATCGGTCGTGGTGCCCTACGTCGGCGCGGTGGTGGTCACGGTGCCGGTGGCGTTCATTGCGCTGTTCCAGTGGGGCTGGAGCGATCAGTTCATCTATTTGATGGCGGTGTACGGGATCATTCAGACGCTGGACGGCAACGTGCTGGTGCCGCTGCTGTTTTCCGAGGCGGTGAGCCTGCACCCGGTGGCGATCATCTGCGCGGTGCTGCTGTTCGGCGGGCTGTGGGGGTTCTGGGGGATTTTCTTCGCGATCCCGCTGGCGACGCTGGTCAAGGCGGTGCTGGATGCCTGGCCACGCAATGAACCGACCGTGGCGCCGTTGTTGTAGCTCGCAGCTTCCGTAGGAGCCAACTTGTTGGCGAAGGGACCTCTAATGCATCAGGTCCGGCTCTTCGCGAACAAGTTCGCTCCTACAGGTTTACGCCTGGTTCAATGACTGAGCCTGTTCGAGCACCGCATCCACATGCCCCGGCACTTTCACGCCGCGCCATTCCTTGCGCAGCACGCCGTCCTTGTCGATCAGAAACGTGCTGCGATCGACGCCCAGGTATTCCTTGCCGTACAGCTTTTTCAGCTTGATCACATCGAACAGCTGACACAGCGACTCATCCTTGTCCGAAATCAGCTCGAACGGGAATGACTGCTTGGCCTTGAAGTTCTCGTGGGACTTCAGGCTGTCCCGCGACACGCCGAACACCACGGTGTTGGCCGCCTTGAACGCTTCGTGCTGATCACGAAAGCCCTGGCCCTGGGTCGTGCAGCCCGGCGTGCTGTCTTTCGGGTAAAAATAAATCACCACTTGCTGACCCTTCAGCGCCGACAGGCTGACGGCCTGATCGCTGGTGGCCTGCACCTGAAAGTCGGCGACGGGTTTATCCAGTTCAACAGCCATGAGTCTTCCTTACATCGGTGCTTGTGGGCGCCACGGTTCGATCAGCGCATCGAGGTTCAGTGCGTCGGCGAAATCAAGGAACTGATCCCGCAGCCAACTGATCTGGGTGCCGGCCGGCAGCGTGACGGTGAACGTCGCGTTGAGCATGGTGCCGCCGGTTTGCGGGGCCTGATAGGTGTCGCAGATCAGGTTTTCAAGCTCGACGTTGTGGTCGATGAAAAACTGGCACAGCTCATTGATGATGTCCGGGCGGTACGCCGAGCTGACGTAGGCCACGTAGGGCAGGGCCTCGGGACGGCTTTCGAGGGAAGCGCTGCGCACGACGCTGACGGTGAAGGCATGCTTCTTCGAGAGGTTTGGCAATCCGGTTTCAAGACGCGCCAGGGCGTCCCAGCTGCCGGATATCTGAAGGACCAGCGCGCTCGTCTCGCCGTGACGGGTCAGGCGAGAACTGACCACCGAGCACCGGTTTTCGTGACTGGCGCGGCACAGGACGTTGGTCAGCTCCATTGGGTTGGCGCCAAGGGCACTGATGACAAGGAATTGTTCGCGAACTGTGGGGATTGACGACATGCAGCATTCCTAAGCGATGAGCGGTCGGTACATTATTGGCTTGAACGGCGGGTTCGCCAGCCCGCGGCGTCGAAAACACGCCCGTACCGCTGTCTGATCGGGCGTGCGTGAACAGGTCACGGCACGCAACGACAACGCTGGAGCGGGGGTTGCGACGACGAAATCGGGTGAGCGAACGAGCCGGGCAGATGACCAGTACCGATCAAAGAACGAAGGGTAGCGAAAACCGTCGCTCAGGGGAATGCTCGTAGCACGGTACTTCGCTTGTGCAAGGCTGATGGCGCCAGTACCATTACCGCTCTCTTTTTCCGGCAGGAGCGGTTTGCATGATTGCGGGCAGTATGGTGGCACTGGTCACACCGATGGATGCACAAGGTCGCCTGGACTGGGACGCCCTGAGCAAACTGGTGGACTTTCACCTGCAAGAGGGCACCAACGCCATTGTTGCCGTCGGCACCACAGGTGAATCCGCGACGCTGGATGTCAACGAGCACATCGAAGTCATTCGGCGTGTCGTCCAGCAGGTCAATGGTCGCATTCCGGTGATCGCCGGGACGGGCGCCAACTCCACCCGCGAGGCGGTCGAGCTGACCACCAACGCCAAGAATGCTGGAGCAGACGCCTGCCTGCTGGTGACGCCGTACTACAACAAGCCGACCCAGGAAGGCCTGTACCAGCACTTCAAGTTCATCGCCGAAGCCGTCGACATCCCGCAGATCCTGTATAACGTGCCGGGCCGGACCGCATGTGACATGCAGGCCGCGACCGTCATCCGCCTGTCCACTATCAAGAACATCATCGCCATCAAGGAAGCCACCGGTGACATGCAGCGCGCCAAGGATATCCTGGCGGGCGTGAGCGGTAACTTCCTGGTCTTCTCCGGCGATGACGCGACCGCGGTCGAACTGATGCTGCTGGGCGGCAAGGGCAATATCTCGGTGACCGCCAACGTCGCCCCGCGCGCCATGAGCGACATGTGCAAAGCCGCGATGAACGGTGATGCCGAGGCCGCCCGCGCCATCCACGAAAAACTGATGCCCCTGAACAAGACATTGTTCATCGAATCGAACCCTATTCCCGTGAAATGGGCCCTGCATGAAATGGGTTTGATGCCGGACGGTATCCGTCTGCCGCTCACCTGGCTCAGCGAATCCTGTCACGAACCGCTGCGTCAGGCCCTGCGCCAGACCGGCGTATTGGTTTAATGAGGAAGCACTACGCAATGAAGCGACTGGCCGGACTTTCCGCACTAGCCCTGATCATCACCAGCACCAGCGGTTGCAGCTGGTTGTTTGGCCAGGATGGTTATTTCCGTGATCGCAGCAGCGATTACCTGGAAGCAACCCAAAAGCCACCGATGCAACTGCCGGCAGGCGTCGCCGAATCCAAGCGTCTTGATCCGCTGTTGCCGATTCCGCGCAACGTGGCCGACGACGCGCAGAAGGGCGGTGAATTTAACGTGCCGCGTCCGCAGCCGCTGGCGACCACTCAGGATGCAAGCGACTTCAGCCTGCAGAAGACCGGCAACAGCCGTTCGATCCTGGCTCAGCGCGCGCCGGCTGAAGCCTGGCCACTGGCCCATCAGTACTTTGAAGACAACGGCTTCCGCATTGCCGAAGATCGTCCGGCCACCGGCGAATTCAGCACCACCTGGCAGCGCATGGACGAACTGTCCGCCGCGGTTTCCAAGCGCATGACCGCCGGCGGTGCCGCTGCCGACACCGAAACCCGCGTGCGTGTGCGCATCGAGCCAGGCGTTCAGCGCAATACCAGCGAGATCTACGTCGTCAGCGCCCAGCGCCCGGCGGGCAGCACCTCCGAGCCCGAGTTTGCGTCCAACAGCACCAATGTCGGCCTGGACTCGGTCCTGACCGATGACATGCTGGCCAGCCTGAGCCGCAACGCCGAGAAGGGCGGTACGGTGTCGCTGTTGGCCGCGCAGGACTACGACACGCCGAGCCGTGTTTCCCTGAGCGAAGACGGCAGCGGCAACCCGGTACTCAACCTGGGCGCCGACCTCGATCGCGCCTGGTCCAGTGTGGGCCGTGCGTTGGGGCAGGGCGACTGGCGCGTTGAAGACATCAACCGCAGCCTGGGCCTCTACTACATTAACCTGGCCGAGAAGGCGGACCGGCCCGAGAACAAGCCTGGTTTCCTCGGCCGTCTGTTCGGCAGCGAAGATTCCAAAGAAGAAATCGAAGCCCGTGCCGACCGCTATCAGGTTCGCCTGAGCAAGGTGGGTGACAACGTACAGGTCACTGTCGAGAAAAACATCAACACCGTCGCGCCGGCTGATGTTGCCCGTCGTGTCCTGGGTGTGATTCAAGACAATCTCGGTTAAGTGCGCTTCGCAGTCCTGGGCAGCGGCAGTCGAGGCAACGGCACGCTGATCGCAAGCAACGACACGTACGTCCTGGTCGACTGCGGTTTCTCCCTGCGGGAAACCGAGCGGCGACTTGATCGACTGGGTGTCAGTGGCAAGCAGTTGAGCGCCATCCTCGTCACCCACGAACATGCCGATCATGTGCATGGCGTGGGGTTGCTGGCCCGGCGCTACGATCTGCCGGTGTACCTGAGCGACGGCACGTATCGCGGCCTGCGCAAGCCCGTCGATGTGGCCGGGGTGCTGGCGGGCGGGCAGGGTCTGCAAGTCGGTGCGCTCAATATTGATGTGGTAGCGGTGGCTCACGATGCACTGGAACCGACGCAATTCGTCTTCAACGATGGACGGCGTCGATTCGGACTGCTGACCGATCTAGGCTCCTGGTGTCCCTCCGTGCTGCAGAGCTACACCGGCCTGGATGCGCTGATGATCGAGTCCAACCACTGCCGCGACATGCTCGCCCGTGGTCACTACCCGTACTTCCTCAAGCAACGGGTGGGCGGCGAACGAGGGCATTTGAACAACCATCAGGCTGCAGGCCTGGTGAGCGAGTTGGGATGGCAGGATTTGCAGCACCTGGTGCTGGCCCATCTCAGCAGCAAGAACAACCTGCCGCATCTGGCCCGGCAATGTTTCGTCGACACCCTCGGGTGCGATCCGGACTGGCTACAATTGGCCGATCAAGATTCAGGGCTCGACTGGCGGGAAATCGCCTAGCGTCCCAAACGGGCGCCTGGCCCAACTATTTAGCAAGCGGAGCCCATCATGGAAAAACGCGAAGAACTCTACCGCGGCAAAGCCAAGTCGGTGTACACCACTGACGACGCTGACCGCTTGATCCTGCTGTTTCGCAACGACACCTCGGCGTTCGACGGCAAGCGCATTGAACAGCTAGACCGCAAAGGCATGGTGAACAACAAGTTCAACGCCTTCATCATGCAGAAGCTTGAAGAAGCCGGCGTACCCACCCAGTTCGACAAGCTGCTGGGCGACAACGAATGCCTGGTCAAGAAGCTCGACATGATCCCCGTCGAATGCGTCGTGCGTAACTACGCAGCCGGCAGCCTGGTCAAACGCCTGGGCATCGAAGAAGGCCAGAAACTCAATCCGTACACCTTCGAATTGTTCCTGAAGAACGACGCCATGGGCGACCCGTTCATCAACGAATCCCACGTCGTGGCATTCGGCTGGGGCACCGCTGAACAGCTCGTGCGCATGAAAGAGCTGTCGCTGAAGGTCAACGACGTACTGACCAAGCTGTTCGATGACGCCGGCCTGCTGCTGGTCGACTTCAAGCTGGAGTTCGGCGTGTTCAGCGACGGCTCCATTGTCCTGGGCGACGAATTCAGCCCCGACGGCTGCCGCCTGTGGGACAAGGACACCAAGAAGAAAATGGACAAAGACCGCTTCCGTCAGGGCCTGGGCGATGTCATCGAAGCCTACGAAGAAGTCGCCCAGCGTCTCGGCGTACCGCTTTAAGAACAGAAATCACGCAAGCATCTGATAGCACGCGAAAAATCCTGAAATAGGGGTTCGCGTTCTGCAAACGAACTGTTATGATGCGCGCCGTTGGAGAGATGCCGGAGTGGCCGAACGGGACGGATTCGAAATCCGTTGTACTGGCGACAGTACCTAGGGTTCAAATCCCTATCTCTCCGCCATTACAGATAAAGCCTCGTAAGTCTATGATTTACGAGGCTTTTTTGTGTCTGAGTAATTTCACGTTTGACCACTCACTTTGACCACTCCCGTGGTTCCTGCTAACTGCGTCGTAATACATACAGAGCTTGTCAGCGCCGCTGACGATTCCTTGCACCGAAAGCGTGAGCTTTCAATCGTCATCCTCTCCAAGGTGACTCACTCTCCAGATGCCACGCCCCCATCCTCCCGGATGTACACCGTCCAGCAATAATGTATCCACAAAATCCGCTTCTGGCTTGTGATCTGGCTTCTAATCTGGGAGTGCATAAATGACAGCGAACGCTGTCGGGGTAACACGTCAGCGAACGCTGACAAGAGTAATAACTTTGATGCTTACGCATCGAGCAGAAGCAAGATCAAGTGCGGAAGCTTTTCGTTCTGTATTGACAGATTATATCTGGCCGGTGTGCTGATCTGGATTCTGTTGTGGTGCTGGAAGCGCTAAAGATCAGGAGCATTATCCTGACCAGCGGTAAATCTGTCAAGCGATTTATCTTGCAATCTAGGAAATAGGCGAGTATAAGCACCTTCCTTGTGCGTGAGCCTATACAGTCGCTCTTAATGTGCAAGAGCTACCCTAGTTGCGGTATACGTCGTTAAACGTCTCCTGTGAGCCTGTAGAAGCTCCTGAAGCATCTATGCCACCTATCGCACCTTACTTGAGGCAATTACGAGTCGAAGAGTACACTTGTACTCCTCCCGGCATTCTGACCACTTCCTCATGACTACCAACGATGATTCTGACTTCGACCTAGGCGTGCCTTCTGAAGTAGAGATGTTCCGGCACCAGTGCGACATGCTCATCGATGAGTTGAATGATTGCTGGTGCTTGCTCAGAAACTCACGTCAGCATGTCGTGAAGCTCGTGGCGTTGAATGATCGATTGGCAAAGGAACTGACGACGTTGAAAGCTCAGCACGAAAAGGTGCGGTGGGCGCTCAGTGACAAGCTGTTAGCTGAGGGTTTGGAAGCTGGACGGCGATTGGTTCCGGGGTCAAACATTCACACGGGGTATGGCGAGAAGCAAAGCTAGTGGCACGGCGATACTCCGGGGGAATATGCTATCTGGAACGTAACCACTTCAGGATTGAACAATGTTTCCCGGCTCTGATGAAGATGATGCAAAAGCGATAGCGCATGCCAAGGAGCAGCAGCAACGTGCAGACGTTTTGGCTATCGCTCACATCAGTGAATCTAGCAAGTTCGACTATTTCATCCTCACCATTTCACTCGCGGTTTGTGGATACCTTGCTCAGACAAACCAATACGGGCGATTTGACGTGAATCGCGAAACCTTTCAGCTCGGCGTGCTGGCGATATTCGTTCTGAGTGCCATGTTCGGGGCTTGGGCACAGTCATATAAACTTAAAAACACTAGCGGCATCGTTCGCGCTATCCAGCATTCCCACACCGAAACCGCTCTTGATAAACACGATAAAGCGATAGACCAGTTCGTGAAGTATCGTCGTCTCCGGGGGCTTAGCATCTGGCTCTTGATCATTGGAATTCCTGCTTATGCTGCTGTCCGTGTTTTAGCGTCCTACCATTGCCAAGGCTGCATGCCTCGCCTTCCTGTCTGACCCTTTTTCTGGAACCCCCTTCCCCGCTCCAAAATTTTCGAGGCACATCACATCGCGCTTGGATTCCGGGCTGAAAATATAAGCTGGTGTTTTGGCTGGCGGGATTACCGCGCTGCGTAACGCGTACCATGGTGGGTCACTGGTTCGCTGAGTGATTGTAAAGTAACCCTAGGTGCCCATGGGTGGCGCTGGCTGGGTCTGTGGCGTGGCTGGGACGGTGATCGATTGTTGCGAGGGCCAGGACAAAGGAGTGACAAGGCTCACACTGGGCGAGCTTTGATGCGTCTCAGAGCGTTAAGCCTTCAACTCACGCTTGATCCTGTAGATGGTTGCAACACCGCACCCGACCACCTTGGCGACATCATCAGCACTCATGTTTGGATGCTTGGCAATGGTTGCCCGTACCTTGTCCCACAGCTTTGCGTTCTTACCCTTGCCCGCTGGTTTCCACTCAGGCTCCGCCAGCTTCTTGTTCTGAATGCCTTGGTTGATACGCTCAACACGTTTCTCTTGATCAAGGCGTGCCATGGTTGCCATGAGGTCCAGCAACATGCCGTTGACCACTTCCATGATCTGGCCTGTGATGCCCGTGTCCTCTACTAGCATGTGGGAGGTCGGTAGGTCAGCAATGACCAAACGCAGGCCCTTGGATTCAATGGTTGCCTTGAGCAACTTCCAGTCGGCTTGGGATAGGCGAGATAATCTATCGACGCTTTCGCACAATAAAATTTCTCCCGGCTGGGCTACATCTAGAAGACGCATCAGTTCTGGACGGTCAAGCTTGGTGCCACTGATGTTTTCAGCGAACACACCAGCAATGAGCAATCCCTTCTCAGCGGCGAATGTCTCCAAGGCTACCTTGGCACGGTGCGCGTCTTGATCTTTGGTGCTAGCTCTTAAGTAGAGGTGGGCATTCATGGCTAACTATCCTTTAGTGTCTGTTTTGATAGGCCAATGATAATACGATCAGATAGCTATCCCCAATAGTTATTTGATAGCACCTGACAAGCGGTTATCGCACTACCAAACATCTCTACTTCTTTGATAGTGATTTCTGGGCTGACTGGAGAAATTGCCAGTAAACCTATTCAAGCGCTGGCATGGATATTTCCAGAGCGAAAGTGTGAGCTTGTGACCTCGCGGTCAAGGTTTGAGTTTGGGGTGGGGTTTCACTCAAAACGCGATTTCAGATGTTTCAGAACGGTTTTAGATCGTTAGCACGCTAATTAATAGTATTGCGAGGCTTTCGCTTAACCTAAGATGGCTGTAAGCCCCGGTCCGCCTGACTCTCGCAGAGAAGCTGATAGAAGGTGGCATCAAAATCGACGATTAAACAGGCGTTTCTAGCGATTGAATCAGGGTTTTTTAGCAGTTACCGGGGCATTGCCAACTCTCGCGAGTGGGGATACGATTGCCATCACTTTAGCATTACACAATTGTAAGGGACTGCAATGATCAAGAAACTCCTAAGCGTGTTGCTTATTTCTCTGGCTGCATCAACCGCCGTTCATGCCGCGCCTAAAATGCTTCCCAAAGACTCTCTAATCTGTGCTTCTGAGGAAGCATATGACACCCAAATAAAATATCTTGCCAATGACATAAAAAAGTATGCCCCGGGATGTGGTGCAGCCAAAAAGAATTTTCAAGTTGTTATTATCGACCTGAATATTCTAAGTGCGTCCGAAGTGCAAGTTATCGAGACCGGCACTAACATTTGGGTATCTGGTGATGCACTGAAGTGAGTGGAGGCACCATGACCCAATTAAACGGCTGGTGGCGAGTTTGGATCATTGGATGCGTGCTTTTAGGGGCTGCGATGGTCCCACTTAACCAAGACTCGTTTCCTTCAGAAGCAAAGCTGGACAAGGCTTACCAATACGACGTAGAAGGTTACAAGAGACTCATTGGGTACAAAAAGAACCCAGCATCCATGCCCAGTGGCTTCGACATTGGGGAATGGAAATATCTCTCCGCAGATGAAATTTACACAGCAAGTGTTAAAGCCGGTCAGCGGTATGAGGCCGATTTGGAAGGACTCAAGTATGTGCAAGCAAAGTTTGTAGGGAGCATGACCCTATACTGGGGAATGTACTGCATTGCGTTACTTCTTGTTGGCTACATCGGAGCATGGGTAGTCAAAGGGTTTCGACTCAAGCGCTTGTCAGCTTGATAGCGCCGTTATGGGGCCGTCAGTTCCACGGCTGGGGCAAAGCTTGTGGAACGTCTTCAGCACGGTTGCAGGGGCCTGAGGCGTGAACACTTGTTGCACCTCGGCCACGTCCCTACCGTGTAGCACGTCAAACAATGCCTGAAGCTCTGTAGGGGCGATTAGATCGAATCTGACGTGGTACACCAGATAGTCAGGGGCACGCTCTAGGACGGCTTCCTTGATGAGCGCTAGGTCTGGCCTGATGGCTGTGTGGCGGTCAAGCTCATGCATTAGCACTCGAAGCGGACTATACGTCTCTGTCTTCACTCTGAAGCCGCTGGCTTGCTTGCCTTCAACCTGAGCACGTACCTCGCTCAATGCCTTTGCGGTCATGCCATCGATGAGGGCCAGGAACTTAGAATGCTCTGGGTTAGCTGGGTCAAGGTGATCGTAAAGCCACGCTAGAGTCCTGTGGCGTTGGGTGGCTTGAATCTTTGCAACCTTCACTGCTTCGCATACGACATCTTCACCGATGAACTTCACGATCCTGTTGATTAGGGATTTACGGTTACACCCTTTCTCAACAGCGTAGCGTGGGTCCAGCTGTGAGCGTGGAATGCTTAAGCCGTATCCGAAATTTTTTGTGCCGTGAGCACGATTCATTGCCTTGGGGGCGACCACTAGATTGCTTGCATGGAATAGTCCTAGAGATGTTCCGTTAGCGGGGGCGATATGGCTGATTTCAAATGCTCTAGGGTCTGTACTTTTGATATCGCCATACTGATTAGCCTTCAGCCAGAGTTTGTATACAATGTGAAGATCAACTAAAGATTCAGCTGTATGTCCGGTGAATATCTCAAGGGTGCCAGCCCTTTCGGCTTCGTGCGCTAAGTGATAGAAGAAAGCTGAGCTTGTTGCACGGTATGTATAGCTGACACGGCGCTTCAGTTTCGTGGCTTCTTTCTGGCAAAGGGCGCTGCAATATCTTTTAACAGTGCTGGTAGTTCTGAATTGCTTATTGCAGTGTTTACAGCGAGGGCGGCGGATAGCCTTATTGTTGTTGCGGGATGTTGCTGTTGCCATTGTGTAGGACTCCTGCTTGGGTCGCCTGTTGATTTTGATAGTGCTGGTGTGTGATGCGGCATGTGCCACAGCAAAAGGGCATCGGCTTACGTACCGTAAAAGAACGGCCACAAGCCTTGCATTTACATAACTTCATGAGTTGTTCACCTTGTTGAGAGAGATAATATTGTGTGCGTACACACACGAGTTTGAGACAGCTGAATCATGGCTGAGCCCTTGTAAATAAAGGCTCTCAGGCGATTTACGCGTAATTCTTCTTGCAGAAGACTCTACTAGAGGCTTGTCGAGTTTTTAGAGTGGTAACAGCCCCAAGTTTCCCCACAGCGTTTCAATCGCCATTGATTCGGGACAACCGAATAGAAGCGAGTTTATTAAGCTGGTAACAGCTAACGGGAACATCAGAACAACATCTGCACCGTAATGGCGAGCGATCCAATGTCCAGCCGCTTGCTCATAATCTGGCTGGTGGATTATTTGATCGTAGGGCAGTGCTTGATTTCCGTCTGGTGTGTAGTGCATTACTTACCTCCTGAATGGTCTGCAAAGATGTCTCGTGTATGTCCGTGTAACTGTCTTGAGACTTCAAGCTCTGCTGCTTTCCGTAGACGTTCTATATCGTCTTGCTGGAAGTCATAGAAGCTGTTGCGAAGGCCAGTTGTTTCACGTTCGATATGTTGCCTTAACGAAAGAGAAAGTTTCCCCTCTCTCTCAATTGAAGCCTCTGTAGCTTCTGCTACGACCTGTTGTAATGTCAGAGCATCTTGCCTAATGGCGTATGCCGTTAACCCGAAGGTGCCTAATGAAACAGCTAAGATAATAACGCATAGCCATTTCACTAGAGTTAGTTCAGATGATTTCATTTAGTCTCTTTCTGCTGAAATTCTCCGAATGCTTTTTGCATAGCATCTTGCGTATTCTGAGCACTTTGTTCGCTTACCAGTTTGATAACTTCATCCGCCTTCATGCCGGTGACATCCAAGTTCACAGTCACGTTAGGCGCCGCTAAGTTATTGGTGACGCTATTGTTGTTATTCACAACTGGGGATACATCAGCGCTACCATATTCCTTGTACACCCTCTGGGCCGCCTGAGCACTGATGTCAGCTGCACTAATAGGCTTGGGGGCATTGAGCATTAGTCGATAGAATTTATCGCCAATCTCTGGAAGTTCGAACGTTGAGGCGTCGAGCTTTGGAGGTGTGATTGCACCATTGAACTTCACGGTCGGCGCTTGCAGTCCAGCAGCTGGCCCTTCAGTTTTATAATCAGGAGTGCCAGTTAGGAATCTAAACAACCGATCAATCGGGTCTCGTGCAACTGGCTCACCAGTGTTTTGCTTACCACCAAAAGTTGCCGGCTTAATTGCAGGACTATCAGGACTTAGACTATCGATTTTGTTCCCCGCCTGTTCTGGTGTAGAATCTTTACCGAGTGTCCAGCGAAGGAATGTCGCTGCCAAATTGTTCAGAGCAGTGTCCACTTTAATGGCCGTTTCAGACAATGGCTTCAAAGCTGCGTTAAGTTCCATTTCGCTCTGTAGACGGTTGTTGATTGCACCGATCAATTCAGGACTTTGATCAAGTCCTTGTTGTTGTAGAAACTTATTATTCGATAGTCTCGTGGCGTTCGCGTCGATGGAATCAGACTGACGTCGAATTGCATCCGAGTTTTCTTTAACAAAAAGAGCAATACCCTTCTCGAAATCGATAGCCTTTAAGTTACCTGCTGTGGTGCTCTGACGGAAATCACCTTCAAGGTTATTGCCTTTATAGTGATTACGTTCTGCCCATGAACGGCGGATTGGCTCAATAAGCAGAGGTGCGGCTTCGCTGAACGTGTTTAAGTCTTCTCTGTCCCCCTGTCCTTTACTTCTAACCTGTTGTAGCTGAAGGCTCGTACGGCGTTGCTCTTCACGAGTCATACCAGCGCCACGGTAAGCACTCTGCTGTGTCTCAAAACTTGCTGTAGACGCGCTGAGAGACTGTCCACGGGCCATTTGGGCAAGAAGGAACGTTCTGTAATCCTTGGCAGAATCGTTGTCTACCGCTGTACCGTACTTCGCACTGATGCGTAGGAATTCGTCACGAGCAAAATCCTTGTTTGCGGGATTCTTTCCTGCGGCCTGCTCCAAGATGTTGGAGAACTGTTGGCTCTCTGAAACCCTTGCTTGCGTAGCGCCTAGACGGTCACCGAGGGCACCGATAGCCCCCACAATGGCGGCAATGCCAGCGGCAGCACCGCCAACAGCTAGGGCGCCTGTACCGAGACCCAGGAATCCGGTTGAAGGCTTAGGCTCAGCCTGTCGAGCGGTCCATGCGGCTTGTCTTTGTACTGCCCAGCCGTGTTTCTCATCTTGTTGGCGAGAGCGTTCATCTTGCCTCGCAGTACGCGCTTTCTGATTCACTAGCCCAGCTTGATATTTCTCTGCTGCACGTAGACCACGCTCCCGCGCTTGATTCAGTGCGAGGGTGGCTCGCTGCATGGCCGTCATGTTCGCCTGCTGCTTCTGTTGCAATAGAATCGTACGTTGTTGCTGCTGGGCTAGGACGGCTTCCAGACGGCTCTGACGTAGCTTGTGAGTCTCCAAGCCTTGAGCCTGTTTAATCTCTATCCCATTAGCCTTCAGACGTTCCTGATCAGCCTTCGCCGCCTTAGCATCTAGCACCGCCTGCGTGATTTTGTGGCGTGTGGCTTGAGTCTGTAGAGCGACGTTTTCGCGTGTACCCGCCGATACTAGTTTCTGACTGGCAAGCTCTGCTTGGAACGTGGCCTTGCGTGCCTTCTGTACCGCAATCTCGCCTTTCAACTCACGATCAAGACTTGCACGGACAGACTTTTGTAGTTTCTCGTGATCAGCACTGTTACCGTTTTTAACTCCGAATGCAGTATTTAGCTTTCGCTTTAATGTGTCTGCTTCTTTACTCAAGGCTCTCATTTGGAGAGCTGCGTTTTTTAGCATCGCTTCAAACGCTTTTAATGGCGATGAATTAACATCAAATACTAACTTACCCGTGAGGCGGGCGATTTCCTCGTGGTCACTCATAGAACTTTCTCCTCAATGATCCAGCTGCCCACAGGAATTCCGTCCAGAGTTAGAGGCAACTGGTAGCTGCGCGACATCAACTCAGGATGGATTAAGTTGTACAGTCCGCACGTGGCTGAAATAATGCCATCGTCATAAGCACTGGCTGACATTAAAACTCGAAATTTCTTAACTGACTTTGTAACCGCGACTTCAGTAAGTCGCGGATCAGTGGGAGAGTATTTCTCAAGGAGCAGTCGTGTTGTCCCGTCAATCATTTGGCCGCTCCTAAGGCCGTTTTAACTTCAGCGGCGATTCGGTCGCGACGTTTATTAGCTGCTTCAGTTTCTTTGCGTTGCTCTTTCTGAATCTCTAGTCGCACCTGAGCATCGATTTCTTTCTGAATGATTTCGTCGTTATAAGCATCGATTTCAGATTGATAGTCTTGTTCCACTTTGGCGAAGATTTCTACTAGAGCTTCTTGAATATCTTTTTCAGGACGATTCATGTAAAGCTCGAATGAAGAAAGCCCCAAACCTTTGGTGCCGAGCAAAGGATTCATTGTGTAGCCTTCTGAAACCTTGGCAAGCAATGTTGGTGCAATATCGAAAGCCGTTACACACAACACGGCTTCAATGCCACCATCGACAAGTTTGCCAATGGTGCGACCTGTCTTCTCGTCTGTTGCGGCGAATGCGTCATAGCCTTTCTGAGTGGCACGGAAACTCCACTCTGCCAATTCTTTGCGGGTTGCCAGTTCTTGTGGATCAATTTGTTTTAGAACGCCCATGAGGGTTTATCTCCTGTGTTTGTATAGTTGGTGGCCATTAGGCTGTGCTTTAGTGTATTTGGGCTATATTGCCCAGTGTTTCCGGCGCCTGTAGAGGCTCCAAAAGTGCAAGAGGCACTATGCCCTTACTTGCAGTTTTTAGAAGCTCTGGTGAGCGCTGGAGAGGTTAGAAACGGTATAGCGTGATATATGCACGAGCAGCGACAATGCCCATGGGAATTGCATCATGTAAATCATATTCATCAGCTTCAGGATGACTTTGAATCCACGATAGAATGTGAGTCTCGCGGTCCTTAGCAGGAATAGCTTGCTCGCCTCTTAGACGCTGTGATGCTGGTTTAGCTTTACCAGTCTTACCCTTTGATACCTGATTGCTGACATGGGCGGATTTAGCCATCAACTCGCCGATATCAAGAAGCGTTTCATGATCTTTGCTTTGATGCTTGTCGTAGAGAGCTAAAGACTTTTCATTCGCTAGAACAAATAGTTTCAAGGGTGTGTCTGTTGGCGTGTAGCTAGTGCTAACAATTCCGATAATCAGATTGCTCGGTCTGTTCACGACAAAATAGTTCATTGCGGTGTTTCTCCATAAAGTTCCTCCTTTAGGGTTTTTTGGTGGGTTGAGTTAAATTATTGGAACGCGACTAGAACGACTGTCGCGGCGAGTTGGGGAGTCGATGACCCCACAACACTTTGCTGACGTGCGATGAAGTCACAACCGGTTGCCGTGATGTTGCTTAGGTCAACTGAGCCTGTACAGTCAGCGGATACACCAGTCAAAAAAGCTCTGAGGAATGGAGGCGTTGTAAGGTTGTGGCTTGAATAGTCTAGGTGTCCGCGAACGAATGTAGAACCCAATGGGTCTGCGGGATTTCCTACTACTGGTAATTCCATCGTAAACTGATAGATGGCACCTTTACCGCCTTTGAGACTGTCTAGGTAGCCCAACGTGATTAATCCGTTAGTTCCCAGTGCAGAGTAAATACGATAGAAGTCATCAATCGATGCTGGTGCTTGAGCGTGAAGGTATTCCATATGTTTTTTCCTTATGTTTTGAGGGTTAGTTATACGTGAAGCACTGGGAATGGGCGTGTCATCAACGATGTATCAAAGTTTTCAATCTCGGTTAAGAAACCGTCCGCTTCCAGTACAGCAAGCAAATCGGCTTTAAGTTTCTCCTTGTCCGTGGCTGGATTCAGTCCCACGAAGTTGAGCGAGATATTACCGATGATCATTGTCATTTTTGTATCGTCTAAGGCTTCTCGCTGCTTTGAATCCCTATACGACTTCTGGCGGCAAGCGTTACTACAGTGTTTGCTTTGTGTGCGAAACGTGCCGTAGCGGTTACCACACGTAGCACAGATTTTGTAAATCAGAGGCATAGTTTTGCCGTCTCCTTGAGTTGGATAGCTTGTTTAGTTTGGTTTAGGTGGGTGTTACGGGGTGTTACATTAGAAACGCGGTCCAAAGAAAAAGGGAACAAAGTTCCCTTTAAAGTGGCACCAACTAGAGCCAGATCACATTCTTGAATTAGTAACCACTGCCTACAACCACGAAGGCAATTTACATCTCTGTGGTCGTGAGATGCGAAAGTTAGAGGGCTTTCTAATAGTTTCGGCCAAATCGACTACTGGCGATTGTGGAGGCGTTACCGCGCCTTGACCTTCAACGTCGAACAGCCGCCCCTAGGAACTATCGGCGGTCAGACGTGATTTTTTTTTTGAATTCTGGAAGTGCGGAAAGTGCGAATGAAAAAGCTCTCCTACCTACCTATATAATAGCACGAGAATCCCAAAAAGCAAGTAACTTTACACAAAATTTACACTTCTACTCTATCTTATCGTGGCTCGACATGGTATAGGCGCCCACCTCAGAAATCAGGGTCAAACCTTTAGGGCTGGCAATTTGCAAAGAGCATCGAGCTTCTGTCTAGGACTGGCGCCTTCGTCGTAAATGTCAAATGTGACGAGGCCCGTTTCGTGCCCAACGAGATTAGCTACGACATTACCCGGAATACTCTGTCTCAACAGCTGTGTAATTGTTGTTTTCCGAACGCTGTGGAAAACATGCAATGGTCCAAATCCCAACGAAGTTTTTAACCGTCCGAACGCTTTGCTTAAAGAATCACTACGTATACCGTACTTGTTGCCGCCAGAGCTTTTAAGCAGGTAGCCGTCCGCGCTATCTTCGATAAGTCGGTCAATTATTTTCGCGAGTTGTGGATGCACTGGAATCTGTCGCACGCCGGCATAGCTCTTAGCGGCGTCGATATCGATAGTCCGCACACCTTCTACTGTGATTATTGAATCTTTGCGTAGCTTGGCAAGCTCTTCAATTCGAGCGCCACTGTAATAGCCGAGTGCAATCAAATCACACAACGCCCCTTTATCTGAGGATTGCGCAGCTAGGTAAATGTTCGACAGTTCATCGACGGTATAGGCTTTGCGCTTCGTCCTCGCTTTCTCATCAGGGCGGAGTTTAGGTAATGTCTGGCCTTTAAACGGGTTATCTGCACCCTTGAAATCATCACGCCACCTTGCATCGTGCTTGATTACCCATTGCCAAAATGTAGAGCCAGCTAACAAATACTGAGCTTTGGTTTTACTGGTCAGAGGGAGCGATTCAATCCACGACGCCACCGTTTCCTTATTGAGTTTCTTGCCTTCGTCGCGCAGGTAGTCAGATAGCTTGTCGAGTTTGCTTTCCTGCTGGTCAACCGTCTTGGGCGACACACTCGCTTTCTCACGGTATGCACGGAATTTCTCCAGCCTTGCAGCGGTGATTGGGGAGACTGGCTTGTAGGTCGCTGGAGACTCGATAAGCGTTTTAGCTTCATCCAGTTCAGCCGGGGATAAGCCATAGCGGTGTTGTGCGACTTGGGCCATCACGTCTTGAGCGATGTCCGCAGCTCCTTGCACGCCGTCAATCAGGTTGGTGGAGACGTCCTGTAAAAAGGCCCGTGTCCTGTCCACAAGTCCCGTAGCGCCTTGTGACTCCAAGTGATGAACATCACTCAGTAAAGCGGGTGATAGATCAAAAAGCTTGGCTGCACGAGCGTAAATTGCATCGTGTGTATCCCCTATGGCCGTTGAAGGATTCCTGACAGCATTAATAATGCTTGCGTCTACTCTTTGCTGAAAGATTGTGCCTTCATCCGCCAACGCTGGGCGCCACTGCTCACGGGCGAGAATCTTCTGATCCTTCGCGGCCTTTATCTCTGCTTTCCACTGGGCAAGGATAGGTAGACGCCGATCCATTGCTTCCGCCTTGTTACTGGTGCCGGTAGTCTTGATTAGCTTGGAGCGACCACCAAAGGCGTGACGTACCTCTACAGGGACCGCCATGCGGACATACCAAGCGCTTTCTCCGGGCTTTCGTACAAGGTGGGTAGCCATGATGAATAGTCTCTACTTTGACCACTCAATTTGACCACTCTATTCGCTGGAAGCCAAGTAATACCGTGCCTGAAGGGCTGTAGAGATTAAATATGAGAGTCCCTATCTCTCCGCCATTATTGCTACACGCTAAACCCCCGATAACGGAGACGTTATCGGGGGTTTTTCGTTTCTGGTTCTGAATCTCAAAGCAGATTAGGGCAGAAACGGCGTTCTCCAGGCCGCCCGCAGGGCGCTATCCCTTTTGCCTAGCGAGTCGATCAAGTCCGGAATTGCATGGATTGATGGGGCGTCAGACGTTCGCTAAGAAGCAGCGGACCCAGGCGGTACTCAGGTGGTAGCGTTTTGCCAGCGGCGCGTTCAGAATGCCCGCTTTATCTGATCGCCATGGAGAGCGAAATGAGTGAAGCAATAGCAGTTGCCACCCCGCAGAAGCGGTACGTTGGGTTTCTTCTCGGACTGGGTATTTTGTTTTTCCCCTTACTGTTTGGCTGGATGTTGCTGAGAAAGGGGCATTCGTTGCTTGCACGCATCATCGGGTTGACATGGATGGTATTGTCTTTTCTATCCCTGCTCGGCATCGCTTCAGTGTCCAAGACCAGCTATGACAGGTATGTAGAGTCGGCGGCAAACTCAGCCCTGTCTAGTTCGAAGGCGACGCCTAGAGAGCAAGCTCATGCGACACCGATCAAGGCATACACCGCTTCGCAGGTTGCTACCAGTTACGACGACAACACAGTTGCGGCTGACATTCAGTTTAAAGACAAGCGCGTCAAAGTAAGTGGGCGAATTACCGATATCAACACTGACATGTTTGGCAAACCATACCTGGTGTTGGCAGGCACGAATCAGTTCATGGGGCCGCAATTCAAGTTCGACAAATCGGACATGTCCGTGATGGCTACCATGAAGAAAGGAACTACGGTTTCTGTGATTTGTACTGGCAAAGGCGACGTTGCCAAAATACCAATGTTTGAAGACTGTGAGATGTCGCAGTAGCTTTGCGTTATTAGTATTGACAGCCCCGGTCCCGATCTATCGATCTCGCACCAATTTGCGGTTTTTTCGCAAGCAAGGCCCATCTTCGTGATGGGCTTTTTGCTGTCCCAGCGAGAGAGGAGAAAGTGCGATGGTTCTGATATCTACTTCCTCTGTAGTTTGCGTAGCTGAGGCTGCGGAGCTGACAACCGCAACAAGTGGGCGAAGGGGTCAAGAATGACCCTACAGAACGCGCGACTGACTATTACTCATTGCGTTTACGGGCAGGCCACGAGAACAATGCGCCTCACATCAAGGAGTAACACATGAAACGGATTTTGCTCGCTGGACTGCTCGTCCTCATATTTTTCGTGCTTGCGACGTCGCCAGTCGTAAAGCGCTGGACCGGAAGCTACCTCGCACCAATCAGCACGCCGCTAAACACGGCAACCGCGCCTTCCGCTTCACCGATCCAGCCAGTCAGTCGGGTCAAGTGCGACGGACGCAAGTACTGCTCGCAAATGACGTCCTGCGCCGAGGCGACAGCCTTCTTGCAGCGGTGTCCGGGCACCGAAATGGACGGTGACGGCGATGGAGTGCCCTGCGAATCCCAGTGGTGTCGCTAGAGGACGGATCGAATCGGACATCAATCCCTGTCAGAACCCATTCTCGGGCCCAATCGGCAACAACGTCTCCAGATCCAGCAACGTAAAGTACCCACTCCCATCCTGCAGCCATCCACCGGTATCAATGTGATGGACGTTGCCCAGTATCAGTGGGCTGGAGATGGGGGTGTGGCCGACGACGACGGCGCGGACGTCGGGGATGGTGCGTTTGTTTTGTTCCTGGAAGCGGGTGCGGGACCACATGCAGGCTTTCTCGACCAGGCGCAGGCGCTCGTCGCTTTCCGGGGTTTCCAGTTCGCCCTTCATGTCGGCCCAGGTGCGGAAGACGCAGTCGGCGTGGACGATGCCGACCACGCCTTCGGTGGTTTCGACCTCAATGGCAATCGGCATGTCGGTGAACAGGGTCTGATGGTTGCGCTGTTGTTTGTGCGGCATGTCGAAGAACCATGAGCCGCCGTAGAAGATCCACTGGTTGATGTTGCAGGTGTCGAACCGGACGACGTAGTCATCGTGGTTGCCGCGCACGGCGTGGAACCAGGGCTGGCTCAGCCAGGCGATGGCGTCTTCGTTTTCCGGGCCTCGGTCGACCAGATCGCCCACGCTGAAAAGACGGTCGACGGCCGGGTCAAAGCCCGCCGCCTCCAGCGCCGTCTGCAGCCGGGTGAAGTGGCCGTGGATATCACCCACGGCAATGTCACGGCCCAGGGGGTTCCTGGAGAAACGCTTCACACGGGTCACTTCAATTGTTTCGACCATGGCCTTCTCCGGACATCGTAATACGGGTGGCGAGCGCTTGAGTTGCGTTGGCAATCGCGGATGCCTTGCTCGCGACTGCCTTAGTTTCGCACGGACCGCGGGGGCGTCCTAACGCTGGCCGCCGCCCGGTCAGGACACGTTGATCACAACCTTGCCGAACGCGCCTTTGGCCAGATGCTCGTAGGCCTGCCGGGCGTCTTCGAACGAGTAGACCTTGTCGATCACCGGGCGAATTTGGTTTTCGTTGAGGAACGCGTTCATCCGGTCAAACGACGAGCGCGGCGCGACAGCGATACCGCGCAGCGTGGTCTGGCGGAAGATCAACGGCATCAGGCTCAACTCGGTGGTTTGACCGGTCAGGAAGCCGATCTGTGCGATCTTGCCTGCCGCCTTGGTCGCGGCGATGGACTGATTCAGGCCATTCCCGCCTGCGACGTCCAACAGCAGGTCAACGCCTTTGCCGTCAGTGAGTTTCAGCACTTCTTCTTCCCACTTCGGGTGCGTCTTGTAGTTGACCCCGGCCACGGCCCCAAGTTTTTTCGCCGCTTGCAGATTTTCGTCACGGCTGGAGGTGACGATGACCTTGGCACCCAGTGCTGTCGCCAGCTGCACCGCGAAGATCGACACACCGCCGGTGCCTTGGATGAGGACAGTTTCACCGGGTTTGATCTGGCCGTAATCCATCAGCGCATACCAGGCGGTCAGTGCGGCAATGGGCAGCGTCGACGCTTCTTCGTCAGACATGTTTTGCGGCGCACCCACGGCGCTTTCCTCGTGGATGATCATGTATTCAGCCAAACCGCCTGGCAGGGGAGAGCCGAAGCAGTATTCCGGCTCGTCGGGACCCGGGGGGCCGTCAATCCAGCGGGAGTACAGGTGCGAATTGACGCGGTCGCCCACTTTGAAACGGCTCACGCCTTCGCCCACAGCAACCACGGTGCCAGCGGCGTCGCTCACGGGGATCAACGGCTTGGGCACTTTGTGCGGTTCGTAGATGCCGTCGACGATGGCTTTGTCGCGAAAGTTGAGGGACACCGCGCCCACCTTGACCAGCAGCTCACCGGCCTTGGGTTCGGGGATGGGCGTTTGGTCGAGGACCAGATTGTCCAGCCCGAAATCCTGAAGTAGCCATGCTTTCATGTCGTTGCTCCGTAAGCGGCGCCAGAGAAGGCTGGCGCGATGCGGCCATTGTTGCCGCTGGCGGTACGCGGATAAATGCGTGGGGCAGGAAAGCACTGTTATGCTCCACGGCAACAATCTGTCTGATATGAGCGTGACTGGCGGCAACAAAACGGAGGTTCGACGGCGTTATGGAACTGCTTCAATCCATGCAGGTATTCGCTCGGGTGGCTGAGCTGGGCAGCTTCACCCGGGCGGCGGATGCGTTGCAGACCGGTCGTCCTCAGGTCACGCGTGCCATCCAGGAGCTGGAAGCCTCCCTGGGCGTCCGGTTGTTTCAGCGCACTACCCGGCAAGTCAGGCTGACGACGCAAGGGGAGCAGTTTTACGAGCGCGTGACCGATATTCTCGCCAGCGTTGCCCAGACCAAGGCGATGTTCGACGTCACTGGTGCGTCCCTGCGCGGGAAATTGCGCGTCGACATTCCTACGGCCTTCTCGCAACCGGTGTTCATCGCCAGCTTGCGGGAGTTCGCCGACACCCATCCGGACATCGAGCTGGTGCTGGGTGTCACCGACCGAGCGGTGGATCTGGTGGCCGAAGGGGTGGACTGCGTGCTTCGCATCGGTGAGTTGCCTGACTCCAGCCTCGTCGCACGGCGCATCGGCATGGCCACCATGGTCACCTGCGCAGCGCCGGGTTACATCGAGGAATTCGGCGCCCCGCAGACGCTGGACGAACTGAGCGCCCACCGTGGCGTAAGTTTCCTGTCCGGCCAGAACCATCGACCGCTGCCATGGCAGTTCTCGCAGGAGGGCACTGACCGTAGCTATATCAACCGTCGCGGGATCATCGTCAACGAGTCCAACGCCTACGTGCAATGTGGCGTAGCGGGCTTCGGCCTCCTTCAGGCGCCGGGCATCACCCTGGACAAATACCTGGCGGACGGCTCGTTGGTGGAGGTGTTGAAACCCTATCGGCCTCGGCCGCGCCCGTTCTCCGTGTTATACCCGAGCCGATCGCAGCTGGCGCCCCAGGTGCAGGCATTTGTCGATTGGTTAAGCAGCCGTTTCCCCGGGCTTTACAGCCGCTGGCTGCAAGGGAGTGGCTGACTGCGCCGCTACGGCGTGCCGTTTCGTCCGTACAGACGAAACCCCGGACGCTGGGTCAGCCGCTCATAGTAGCGGTTGACCGCTGGCAGGTGAGGCCGATCAAAGGGTGTTTCGAACCAGCGATTGACTGACAACCCGATGGGGATATCGCCCAGCGAAAACTCGCCACCGGCCACGTAACCCCCGTCGATTTGGCGCACTCCGTTTATTTGGTTAGTCTGGCCGCCACCTCGCGCCCACCTTCAATTGGAATCTTCAGGTGATAAAACCCCTGCCGCTGATACGCCGCCGATTCGCTTCCATGCGCTGGCGCACACGGGTCACCCTGTGGGCTGCGGCGACGCTGGCGGGTTTGCTGGTCGTGATGTTTGCCCGACTGGCCGATCTGGCGCTGGCGCAATTCGCTCAACAGACTGCCGAGCGGCCGTGGCTGCCGTTTTTCTATACGCCGTTGATCGGCATGCTGGTGGTGTGGCTGACCACGCGCTTTTTTGTCGGCGCTCAGGGCAGCGGCATCCCCCAAGTGATCGCGGCGACGCGTCTGGTTCATCAAGGCAAGCGCGTCGATAAGCTGGTGTCCCTGCGCATCGCCTTCGCCAAGATAGGCCTGGGCACACTGGCGCTGACAGGTGGTTTTTCAGCCGGACGTGAAGGGCCGTCGGTACAAGTGGCGGCGTCCATCATGCATTTCTTCCACCGCTTTTTGCCCAACGCTCGCATTATTCGCGCCGAAGACCTCATTCTGGCGGGCGGTGCTGCGGGCATCGCCGCTGCCTTCAATACACCGCTGGCGGGCATCGCGTTTGCGGTGGAGGAACTGGGGCGCAAGCTGGAGACTCGCACCAGCGGCGTGCTGCTGAGCACTATCATCCTGTCGGGGATGGTCGCCATCGCCCTGCAGGGCAATTACAACTATTTCGGGCATTTCGACGTCCAGGCCATCACGCTCGACATCGTCGTTCCTGTCATTGCCATCGGTGTGGGTTGCGGGCTGTTGGGCGGTTTGTTCAGCCGCATGCTGTTGTGGCCGCAGCGCCATCAACGCTTTGCGTTATGGGAATGGCGCCGCTTGCATCCGGTGTGGTTCGCCGGTGCGTGCGGCTTGATCGTGGCACTGCTGGGCTGGCTCAGTGGCGGGACGTCATTTGGCAGCGGTTACGGCATCACCTCGCAAGTGATCGCCTCCGACATCGGCCTGCCGTGGCATGCGCCGATCACGCGATTTCTGGCAACCGTCGTGACGTATTTTTCCGGCATCCCCGGCGGCATCTTCGCTCCGGCACTGGCGGTGGGCGCAGCGGTGGGTGCCAACGCCGCCGAATGGTTCGGCCTGGGGGCGCAGCCGATCATTGCCCTGTGCATGGTGGGTTTTCTGGCCGCCGTGACCCAATCGCCCATCACCTCCGCGATCATCGTCATGGAAATGATCGACAGCCACTCAATGGTGATCAGCCTGATGGCCGTTGCGCTGCTGGCCAAAGCGGTCAGTTCAAGGATGGGGCCAGAGTTGTATCAGCAATTGGCGCGGGGCTTTATTCAGGCAGCGGGTGCCGACAACCGCGGCAAGGGCTGAAAGCGCGTCAAGGCAACTCTTCCCACTGCACATCGCTCAGGCGGTGTCTCATGGCGTGTTGCTCCAGTGCCGCCTGTTCGGATCGGTCGTCGGACGTGTTATGCAGCACGCCGATTCTGGCGTGCAGGCAGGCGTAATACCACGCGTCCGAATCGGACATCGTGCGGTCGGGTTGGATGAAGGTCTGTCGTTCCTCCTTGAAGCGATAGGTGATTTCAAAAAACCGCTGCACTGCCATTACCGTCTCCTGGTGGTGTCGGTATGACATCAGTGGCGTTACGCCAGTTCAGTGCTGAATCGCTTCTTTTATCAGTACACCTGACAACTTCTTCACTACCCAACCCGCCAACGCCTCAGCCATCATTTCGCCGTTGGGAGGGTGACAAAATGTCGCAACCGGCTCGAGACGCGTAAGATAGGCCCCCTGAATTTCATCTCCCCATTTTTTCGGACGGATCCTGCGTCGAGTTGTCGTGCTCATGTGTCTGAAGCATCGACCGCCGGGGCCCGTGTTCGAACCGTTATTGATATGAGTAAACAGAAAAAGGCGATCACTGAAAATGACCAAGACCTCGCGACCTTTATATATTTCTTACGCCGGCCCTTCTTTGCTGGAAATGCCGCTGCTCAACAAGGGCAGTGCCTTCACCCCGCAAGAGCGCATCGATTTCAACCTGGTCGGCCTGTTGCCGCAGAACGTTGAGACGATCGAAGAACAAGTGGCCCGCGTGTTCAGTCAGTACAAGCAATGCGCCAGCGATCTCGACAAGCACATCTATCTGCGGTCGATCCAGGACAACAACGAAACCTTGTTCTTCCGCCTGCTGGACTCACACCTGGACGAGATGCTGCCGATCATCTACACCCCGACGGTCGGCCAGGCCTGTCAGGAATTCTCCAAGATTTACCGCACCCACCGCGGCCTGTTCATTTCCTACCCTGAGCGCGACCGCATCGACGATATCCTGCGCAGCGCGACGAAAGATCGCATCAAGATCATCGTGGTCACCGACAGCGAGCGCATCCTCGGGCTGGGCGACCAGGGCATCGGCGGCATGGGCATCCCCATCGGCAAGCTGTCGCTGTACACCGCGTGCGGCGGCATCAGCCCGGCCTACACGCTGCCCATCGTGCTCGACGTCGGCACCAATAACCAGGAATTGCTCGACGACCCGATGTACATGGGCTGGCGCCACAAGCGCGTCACCGGCAAGGAATACGAAGACTTCGTGGCGCTGTTCATCGAAGCCGTACAAACCCGCTGGCCGGACGTGCTGTTGCAGTTCGAAGACTTTGCGCAAACCAACGCCATGCCGTTGCTGGAGAAGTACCGCAACGAACTGTGCTGCTTCAACGATGACATCCAGGGCACCGCATCGGTGGCGGTGGGCACGTTGCTTGCCGCCTGCAAGGCCAAGAACGAAACCCTGGGCCAGCAACGCGTGGTGTTCCTCGGCGCAGGTTCGGCCGGTTGCGGCATCGCCGAGCACATCATCGCGGCCATGGTGATCGAAGGCCTGAGCGAATCCGAAGCGCGCAAACGCGTGATGATGGTCGACCGTTTCGGGCTGCTGACCGACAGCATGGACAACCTGCTGGAGTTCCAGAAAAACCTCGCGCAAAAGGCCGGCGATGTCGCGGGCTGGGCCAGTGCCGACGAGTATCCGTCGTTGCTGGATGTGGTGCGTAACGGCCAGCCGACCGTGTTGATCGGGGTCTCCGGCCAGCGCGGCCTGTTCACCGAGGAAATCATCCGCGAGATGCACAGGCACTGTGCCAAGCCGCTGGTGATGCCGTTGTCGAACCCGACCTCGAAAGTTGAAGTCACGCCGCAGGAAGTCCTGACCTGGACCAATGGCGACGCGCTGGTGGCCACCGGCAGTCCGTTTGCGCCGGTGACCGTAGGCGACCGCACTTTCCACATCGCTCAGTGCAACAACTCCTACATCTTCCCGGGCATCGGCCTGGGTGTGATCGCGGCAAAAGCCACGCGCATCACCGACAAAATGCTGATGGCCGCGTCCAACGCGCTGGCTGAATGCTCGCCTATGGTCACCGGCAAGGGCGATGCTGTACTGCCGCCGTTGAAGGAAATCCAGGGTGTGAGCAAGAAGATCGCGCTGGCGGTTGCCTTGCAGGCCCAGGCTGACGGTGTGGCGCTGGAGACCACGCAAGAGCTGCTGGCCGAAGCCATCGAGCGCAACTTCTGGATGCCAAACTACCGCAGCTACCGTCGTAGCGCGGTGTAAGCCGCAGCGCTGAACCTGTGTAGGAGCGCGCTTGCCCGCGATGGCGGTGGATCGGCGTCCCTGAGCCCGCCTACAGACCTTGTTCGCGGGCAAGCGCGCTCCTACAACGTTTGTGCCTGACATTCCACACCAAGGCCGCCGCATGAACACATGCGGCGGTCTTTTGTTTTGCGCAGAAAAACTTCAGGATGGACCTTCGACCTAAAACAAAAACAAGAAGATCAGCGAGGGACCCATGCAAACGGCACCTGTGCTCTATGACTATGTAATCGTCGGCGCGGGCCCGGCAGGCTGTTTGTTGGCCAATCGGCTGTCGGCCAATCCCCGGCACCGCGTGTTGCTGCTGGAAGCGGGCGGCCAGGACAACTATCCCTGGATTCATGTGCCGGTGGGCTACCTCTACTGCATCGGCAATCCGCGCACCGACTGGTGCTTCAAGACCGAGGCCGAACCTGGCTTGAACGGCCGCTCGCTCAATTATCCCCGTGGCAAAGTGCTGGGCGGATGTTCTTCCATCAACGGCATGATCTATATGCGTGGCCAGTCTCGCGACTATGACGAGTGGGCGGCGCAGGGCAACAAGGGCTGGTGTTGGCAGGACGTGCTGCCGATGTTTATCCAGTCGGAAAATCACTATGGCGGCGAGTCATCATTGCACGGCGCCAAAGGCGAATGGCGCGTGGAGCAACAGCGCCTGCACTGGCCGATCCTTGACGCGTTTCGCCAGGCGGCGGCGCAGACCGGCATTGCCTCGATCCCGGACTTCAACGGTGGCGACAACGAGGGCTGCAGCTATTTTCAGGTCAACCAGCGACGCGGCGTGCGCTGGAACGCTTCCAAGGCTTTTTTAAGACCGATTGCCCACCGGCCTAATCTGACCGTCATGACGAGCGCGGAAGCCGTGCGGATCGAATTCGACAACGGTCGCGCCAGTGCTGTCATTGCTCGGGTAGAGCAGGCTGAAAAACATCTGGTCGCACGCCGGGAAATCATTCTGTGCTGCGGCTCCATCGGCTCGCCCATGCTGTTGCAGCGCTCAGGCATCGGGCCGCGTGCGCTGCTGGAAAAGCTTGGCATCGATGTGCGCCGTCACTTGCCGGGCGTGGGTGGCAACCTTCAGGATCATCTGCAATTGCGCCTTATCTACAAAGTCAGCAACGGCCGCACCCTCAATCAGATGGCCGGCAGCTTGTGGGGCAAGATGAACATGGGGCTGCGCTACGCGATCAACCGAAGCGGCCCGCTGGCCATGGCACCGAGTCAGCTGGGTGCATTTGCCCGATCAGGGCCCGAGCAGACCCGCGCCAACCTGGAATACCACGTGCAACCCTTGTCCCTGGAACGCTTCGGCGAACCGCTGCATGCCTTTCCCGCGTTCACCGCATCGGTGTGCGACCTGCGCCCGCGCAGTCGTGGCTCGGTGCAGATTCGCTCTGCGTTGCCCGATGCAGCGCCGATCATTCAACCCAATTACCTCAGCCACGATGAAGACCTGAAAGTGGCCGCCGCTGCCATTCGGCTGACCCGCAGGATTGCCGCCGCGCCTGCGCTGGCGGCCTTCGAGCCCGTTGAATACCTGCCTGGCGCCAGTCTGCAAAGCGAGGCGCAGTTGCGTGAGGCTGCCAGCGTGATCGGCACGACGATTTTCCATCCGGTGGGCACCTGCAAAATGGGGCAGGGGGCCGATGCGGTGGTGGATGAACGACTGAGGGTGCATGGGATTGACGGACTGCGCGTGGTGGATGCCTCGATCATGCCCACCATCACCTCCGGGAACACCTGCTCGCCGACGCTGATGATTGCCGAGAAAGCCGCGCACATGATCATTGCCGATGCGCGTCAGGCCGACCGTGCTATCGACACGCCCGATACCAGGACCCGCGATTCGGTGAATTGAATGATCAGGCAGTCGGAGATGCACTGCTGATCATTGGGTTGTGCAGGATATTTTCCGGCAAATAAAAGCGGCTTGATAACACCATTTGTTCGCATCCTTTTCACACAAAATTGATGGCTGCGTACCTAGAGTTCGCCACGTTGGAGGGGTGATTGTCCGTTGCTCCTTTGTGCACGCTAACGTGAGTCAAACGACCCTCATGCTGAACATCAAAGCAGTTCGTCCCGAGCTAGTGACCTTGCTCGCCAGTGGTTTTCTGTTGCTCGGGTTTAACCTGACCCTGTGGCAGCATGTGTTCGCAATCACTGAGTTCAACAGTAAAGGCCTGCTGCTGCGCGTAGCCTTCGGCGTGATGGTTTTTGGTGTTTTCAATATCGTTCTGACGTGGCTTGCTTTCAGAAACGTCATGAAGCCGGTGTTGATAACGCTGTTTATGATCAGTGCCGGTGTGGCGTATTTCATGAGTCAGTACGGCGTGATGATTGATGCCGGTATGCTGCGTAACTTTGCCGAGACCAACATTACCGAAGTGCGGGACTTGTTGTCCTTGAAGTTGCTCGCTTACATCGTAGTGCTGGGTGTGTTGCCATCGCTGATCGTGTGGAAAGTACCGGTCAACTACCATCGCTGGCACCGTGAGCTGATCAGCAAGGCACTGGTCAGTGCCGTCTGTGCGGCAGCAATCGGCGGCATCGCGCTGCTTAATTATCAAGGCCTTTCTTCTTTGTTTCGTAATCACCACGAATTGCGTTTGATGGTGGTGCCCAGCAACTACCTTGGCGCCTCAATCGGCTACCTGAGCGAGCAAGTAGTGTCGGCACAAAAGCCGTTCGTGACGCTGGGCGCGGACGCGAAACTCGACAGCGCATGGTCGCAGCACACGCGCAAATCCCTGACAGTGCTGGTGGTGGGCGAGAGCGCCCGCGCCGAGAACTTCGGCATCCTGGGCTACAACCGTGACACCACACCGCAACTTAAACAGGAGCGCGGCGTGATTGCTTTCTCCGACGTGCACTCCTGCGGGACCGAGACCGCCGTGTCCGTGCCCTGCATGTTTTCCAACCTGGGCCGCAAGGATTACAGCGCCTCGGGCGCACGAAACCGGGAGGGGATGCTCGATGTGCTCAAACACGCCGGTTTGAATGTGGTCTGGCGGGACAATCAGTCGGGGTGCAAAGGCACGTGTGATCGCGTGACGCTGCAGGATGTCAGCAATCTCAAAGATCCGGTGTTGTGTGCCAATAACGAATGCCGAGATGAAATACTGCTGCAAGGGCTGCAGGCGTTTATCGACCATCTGGACAAGGACACCGTATTAGTCCTGCATCAAATGGGCAGCCACGGTCCGGAATACTTCAAGCGTTATCCGAAAGCGTATGAAAAGTTTACGCCCGTCTGTGAAAGTAACGCGCTGAACAATTGCACCCGCGACAGTATTGTTAACGGCTACGACAACACCCTGTTATATACCGATCATGTATTGGCCAGCCTGATCGACATTCTGCGCAGTAATCAGAACAACGTCGACACGGCCATGCTGTATTTGTCGGATCATGGTGAATCACTGGGCGAGTACAACCTGTTTCTCCATGGCACGCCTTACATGCTGGCGCCGGATCAACAGAAACACGTGCCAATGATTGCCTGGTTCTCCGATAACTATCAGCAGTCGTTTGCGGTGAACACGCGCTGCTTGCAAGGCGAACGCAATGCGCCGCTCAGTCAGGACAACCTGTTTCATTCGATGCTGGGCTTGTTGAAAGTCGACACCACGGTTTACAACCCGGCCCTGGATATGTTCGCCAATTGCCGCGGGATCTACACCGACGGGGTGCTTGCCAACCAATGATCCCATGCATTAACCCGCTGGAGCCGATGGACGGTTGTTCGATCCTGCCCGCAAGCGCTGCGCAAATGATGAAGATGCTCAAGACTTGCAGCTCAGATGCCCGGTAATTGCTGATAGCGATATATACTGCGCGCCATTCTTCAAGGGAGAGCCGTGTGGCCATCGATATTCATTGGATTCGCGACGACGACAGCCTCGCCCGACATTGCGCACAGTGGCAGGCCCTGCCGTTTGTGGCCCTCGACACCGAGTTCATGCGGGTCGACACCTTCTATCCCATCGCCGCACTGCTGCAGATTGGCGACGGCTCCCGCGCCTACCTCATCGACCCGTTGCTGATCAGCGACTGGCGCCCCCTGGCCTCCTTGCTGGAAAACCCTGACGTCATCAAGGTCGTGCACGCCTGCAGCGAAGACCTCGAAGTCCTGTTGCGTCTGACCGGCAGCCTGCCGGCGCCGCTGTTCGACACGCAACTGGCCGCCGCTTACCTGAACCTGGGTTTCTCCATGGGGTATTCGCGCCTGGTGCAGGAAGTGCTCAGCATCGACCTGCCCAAGGGTGAAACCCGCTCTGACTGGCTGCAGCGTCCGCTGTCCGAAACCCAGATCAGCTACGCCGCGGAAGACGCCGTGCACCTGGCCGAAGTCTATGCCCTGCTGCGCCCGCGCCTGTCCGACGAGAAATACGCGTGGGTGGTTGAAGACGGCGCCGAACTGGTGGCCAACCTGCGTCGCGAGACCGACCCCTACGAGGTCTACCGGGAAGCCAAGCTGGCGTGGAAACTGTCCCGCGCCCAGTTGGCGGTCCTGCGCGAGTTGTGCGCCTGGCGCGAGAAGGAAGCCCGTGCCCGCAACCAGCCGCGCAACCGCGTGCTGCGCGAGCATGCGTTGTGGCCGCTGGCCAAGTCCCAGCCCGATAACCTTGCGGCGCTGGCGAAGATCGAAGACATGCACCCCAAGACCGTGCGCCAGGACGGCCAGTTTCTGCTGGACCTGATCAAGCAAGCCGGCAGCCTGTCCCAGGATCAATGGCCGCCGGCGGTGCCCGAGCCGTTGCCGATCGACGCGGCTAACGTTCTCAAGTCGCTGAAGGTCATCGGCCAGCAGGAGGCAGAACGCCTGGACATGGCCCCTGAGCTGATGTTGCGCAAGAAAACCCTGGAAGCGCTGCTCAAGACCGGTTACCCCGACGGTCCCTATCATTTGCCCGATTCGTTGCGTGGCTGGCGCCGCGAGTTGATGGGTCAGACGCTGCTCGACAGCCTGGCCACCCCCGGAGAACAGCCTTGAAACGTATTTGCTCCATCTACCGCAGCCCGCGGCGCAACGAAATGTACCTTTATGTGCTCAAGAGCGATGCCCTTGAGCGCGTGCCGGAGGAATTGCTGGCCGCGTTCGGCACGCCGCAACTGGCGTTCAACCTGGTGCTGACCCCTGAACGGGTGCTGTCGCGCGAAGACATCCATGCCGTGCTCGCCAACCTGGAAAAGCAGGGCTATCACCTGCAGATGCCGCCGGCTGAAGACGACTACATCGAGCACCTGCCCGAAGAACTGCTGCGCCGCAACGACCCGATGTAATTGACACCCCGTTTGCCGTCCAAGACCCTGCAAGCCATCGCAGGGGTTTACCGGACCGGTGTGTGCCGCCCGTTCATGATTGAACCGGCTGCCACATCGGTCGCATGTCCCGTTTTTTTGAGTTTTGAATCATGCGCGTCCTGATCGCCGACCACGATTTTTCTGTTTACACCCGATTGCTCCGTAACGCCGCTCCCGACATTGAAGTGCTGAGCAGCGGCGACTCCGCTGAACTGTCACGCATGGCCGCAGACGCACCCGTGTGGCTGGGCCAGCCCGATCTGATGGCCAATCTGCTGCGCCAGGGTCACAAACCGCAATGGCTGCAGTCGACCTGGGCGGGTATCACCCCGCTGCTGGCCGACGGCTTGAACCGTGACTACCGCCTGACCCGCGCGGTGGGCATCTTCGGTCAGGTCATGGCCGAGTTTGTGCTGACCTACATGCTGGTCCATGAGCGCGAAGTGCTGGCCCGACTGGTCAGCCAAGTCGAGCGCAAATGGGACAACCGCCTGGGCCATGGCCTGATGGGGCGCAAAGCCTTGATCGTTGGCGCTGGAAACATCGGCGCCACGGTGGCGAAGTTTCTACAGCCGTTTGGGGTTGAGCTGTACGGCATCGCCTCGACGCCGCGCTCCCAAGCGCCGTTCATCGAAGTCGGGGAGCCGAGCGATCTGGGGCGAATGGTGGGGGAGATGGATTTCGTCATCAATTTGCTGCCTGAACTGCCGAGCACCCACGACCTGTACAACGCCGCGTTGTTTGCTCAGTTCAAGCCGTCGGCGCTGTTCATCAACATCGGGCGCGGGACGGCCGTGGTGGATGCCGATCTGGTCGAGGCCTTGAAGGAAGGGCACCTGGCAGGCGCCGTCATCGACGTCTGCCGCCAGGAGCCGCTGCCGCAACGCCATCCGTTCTGGACCGCCTGGGGCCTGCTGCTGACCGGGCATAGCTCGGGGCCGACCTCGACGTCGATGATGACGCAGCTGTTCGTCGAGAATTTGCAGGCGTTCACTGCAGGCGAACCGTTGCGCGGTGAAGTGGATTTCATCAAGGGTTACTGAGCCCCGCACCCTTTGACCGCGTTGATCTACCGACAGTCGCACGCGCTTGGCCCTGACGGCCGTGAGCTCTAGACTGTCGGCCTTTTCACTCCTTGATACCGATCCCTGCACCCATGGCCGCTAAAGTCGAACCTTTCTGGAAACGCAAGACCCTCGATCAGCTTGACACGGTCGAGTGGGAGTCCTTGTGCGACGGATGCGGGTTGTGCTGCCTGCAGAAGCTTGAAGACGAGGACGACAACAGCGTCTATTACACGCGGATTGCCTGCAAGCTGCTGGACCTCAAGACGTGTCAGTGCACCGATTACCCGAACCGTCGGGCGTCAGTGCCCGATTGCATCCAGCTCACGCCGGGGCAGGCCGATGAATTCAAGTGGTTGCCGCCGACCTGTGGCTATCGGTTGGTCAGCGAGGGTCAGGATCTGCCGCTGTGGCATCACCTGGTGTGTGGCGATCGCGACGCCGTGCATCAGGCGCGCATCTCGCAATCAGGGCGCATGCTGAGCGAAACCGCCGTGTCGGAAGACGATTGGGAAGATCACCTGATCTTTCGGGCGGGATAATTCGGTCGTAGACCTGTAGGAGCTCTTGACCTGTAGGAGCGCGCTTGCCCGCGATAGCTTTTCTTCAGGCATCAATCAGTGACTGAAATACCGCAATCGCGGGCAAGCGCGCTCCTACAGTTGCAGTTGACGCTTAGATATCAGTCTTCGGCGCTTTAACCGCATCAACGCTTTTCACCACGGCTTCTTCGGCGACCACTTCTGCTTTGGTCTTCAGGCTGCTCAGTTCGGCGCCGGCACGCTGAATGCGGGATTTGGCCTGATCCAGGTCACTGCGACCTTTTTCGACCAGCGATTTTGCCGAGCAGTGGCCAGTGATGCCACGCGCCAGCACAGCGCCGCCGATAGCCAGTTGCACCAGCCCGAAGATACCACCGCGACGCAGGCCTTTGCCCATCATCAACACGCCGCCAGCCAGGGAGCCGATACGCTCCCAACCTTGCACGTTCTGCTCAGGATGGTGCTGGAGTGGGGTGTCAATGCGTTCAACGATAGGGGTGTCGCTCATGATGTTTCTCCATGATGAGGTAGGGTCCTTAAAGCTGACTGCTTGCGTCCGAATCTGTTCAATGCGTTTAAGCGTTGCGCTCGCTTACGTGCCTTGGGTGTCCCGACCGAACTGAGGGCCCGAGCGGGTGTTGTTGCCCTTGGCCATGCGGTCGTAAAGCACGACGTTCACCGTGGCTGCCAGGTTCATGCAGCCGGTGGTGGGGATGTACACGACGTCCTCGCACCAGTCTCGGATCTCCTTGTCCAGCGAGCCATCCTCCGGCCCGAAGATGTAGATCGCCCGGTCCGGGTGCGTGTATTCAGGCAGCGAGCGCGCCCCTTCGACCAATTCCACCGCCACCGGCACGCAGCCCAGCGGGATGATCTTCTTGAGGTCATCGATGCCGATCAGCGGAATGTCCTGATGGATCTTCTTGGTGTCGGTCACGAAATCCCGCGCGCGCTCGTAACGCGTGCCGGTATAGAACACCGACGCTACGCCGTAGCAACCCGCCGCACGCATCACCGAGCCAACGTTTTTTGGGGATTTGGGGTTGAACAGGCCGATGCAGGCATAGCGTTTGTTTGCCACGGGGAGGGTGCTCGCTGGGGGAGGAGGGCGCGGGATTATACGGGACGTACGGCAAATACAAACTGTAGGAGCGCGCTTGCCCGCGAAGGCGTCCGTCCAGCCGACTAAGTCATCGGCGCTGACTCCGATTCGCGGGCAAGCGCGCTCCTACAGGGTCAATCGTCTTTCTTCATAAGCCCCGCCAGCGCCGCAAACGGGTTATGCGTCGCCTTGGCGATTTTCGGGCTGCTGGTGGAGCTTTCGGAAAAATACTGCTGATCGGTATAACGCGAGTGTTCGTTATCGTGGCAGTACAGGCACAACAGCTCCCAGTTGGAGCCGTCCTGCGGGTTGTTGTCGTGGTTGTGATCGCGGTGGTGCACGGTCAGCTCGCTCAGGCGCTTGCCGGCAAACTCCCGGGCGCAACGGCCGCACACGTGGGGGTACATGCGCAGCGCTTTGTCGCGGTAACCCATTTCGCGATCGCGCTGGGCGTCGGCGAGGATGCGATCGAGCTTGGAGGTATTGGTCGGTGGATTGGCCGTGCTCATGGTGTCACCTGATTCGGGTTCTGTTGTCGAGAATGTGGGCAGTTTAGCGCTTCAGGCCGCCGTCAGGTCTTGAGTTTTTCAGCGATCCAGATCGTATGCCGCGTGCCCTTGTTGCCGTGGGCATAGACCTTGACCTCTTCGGCCTTGAAACCGGCTTTGCGCAGTTTGTCGGAAAACGCGGCATCGGCGCTGGCTGACCACACCGCCAGCACGCCTTTGGGCCGCAGGGCCTGGGCACAGGCGCCGAGCCCGCCCGAGGAATACAGCCAACTGTTGGATTTCTGCGTCAGGCCTTCGGGGCCGTTGTCGACGTCCAGCATGATCGCGTCAAAGCCCTGAGGCGCGCTTTTCAGGACCTGCGCCACGTCCTGAATCACCACGGTGGTCCGCGGGTCCTGCAGCGGGTTGCCGGACTTTTCACCCAGCGGCCCACGATTCCATTCCACGACGCCCGGCACCAGTTCGGCGACCACGACTTCGGCGTTCTTGCCCAGATGCTTGAGCGCCGAGGCGAGGGTGAAGCCCATGCCCAGGCCGCCGATCAGCACCCGTGGTTGCGTGCGCGCCGCAACCTTCCTGCACGGGATTTCCGCCAGCGCGTCTTCGGAACCGTGCATGCGCGTGTTCATCAGCTGGCCGCCGTCGCCCCCCTGAATCTTGATCACGAAGTCCTCGCCATATTCGAACAGGCACAGGGCGCCGCCGTTGTCGGGGATCGGTGTGGTGTCGAGCAGAACGAAACGTTTCATGGAGCACTCAGTGATGAAATGAAAAACAGTGACGGTTTGCAGCGCGCAATCCGGGAAGCAGGAGTAGCCTGTGGCAGATAATTTTACTGGCGGTGGAGGCCATCGATGAAGCGCTACATTCTAACGGCGATTACCCTGGCGACGCTCTCGGTATGTGCGATTCAGGCCGAGACCTTGCAGCCGACGCTCAACACGCCCGGGCCGTCATCGTCACCGCCGGGTTCTCCGGGCACCGCGACTCCCACGCCATACCCGCAGGTGTCCCCGCCCAGCATCCCCCGCGAAAGTGGCCTCGGCGATTCGCCCCTGCTCCCCAAAATCCCCCAGCCCGGCCCACCGAAAGACGAGGCATTGCCCGGATTGGACGACACCGCCATTCCGGCCGTGAAGCCGTAAACGCCGGGCGGCGCTGGCTCACACCTGCTGCGATGCCAACTGCCCGTCCATCATGCGCAAACGCTTGGACAGCGCCACGGCAATCGCGCGGATGATCTTGGCCGCCACCTTGGGCGCTTCGTTGATCATCTTGTCCAGGGAGTCGCGACCCAGGTTCAGCAGGTAGCAGGGCGAGGCCGCCATGCAGCTGGCCGAGCGCCGTTCGCCGTCCAGCACCGCCATTTCCCCGAAGGCCCGGCCGCTGCGCAATACCGCAAGCTCCACCGGGTTGCCGTCGGCGTTGAGTTTCTGCACCGACACCAGGCCCGAATGGATGATGCACATGAACGTGCCGGCATCGCCTTCGTTGAAAATCGCCTGGCCTTTCTCGATGCTGCTAATGCTGAAATAGCCCGCTGCGGCGGAAAACTCCGCAGGCGTGAGGGGGTTGAACAGACCGCAGTCCATCAGCATTTCGCGGATTTCATTGTTCAGTGATGACGGTGTGGACATGGCCTGGTCTTGTGCAAGTTTCAGAAAGGGACGAAATCAGGAGCGGAACCGAACTACAAAACGTTCGGACCCGCCTGATATGACACGGGGCGCCAACCGAGTTCATCAGGTCAGCTGCAATACTTTGAAGATAAACCCGTATTCGAGCGCCACGTCACGCAATCCCTGATACCTACCGCTCATGCCGCCGTGGCCTGCGCCCAGCTCGGTCTTGAGCAGCAAGAGATTGTCATCGGTCTTGTGGTCGCGCAATTTTGCCACCCACTTGGCCGCTTCCCAGTACTGCACGCGGCTGTCGTTGTAGCCTGCGATCACCAGCATCGCAGGGTACGCCTGCGCGGTGACGTTTTCATACGGCGCGTAGGCCTTGATGCGTGCGTACACGTCGGGGTCCTGCGGGTTGCCCCATTCGTCGTATTCGGTCACGGTCAGCGGCAACTCGGGATCAAGCATGGTGTTGAGCACGTCGACAAACGGCACTTCGGCAATCGCCGCCTTGAACAGATCAGGGCGCTGATTGACCACCGCGCCGATCAACAGCCCACCGGCGCTGCCGCCACTGATCACCAGTTGCTCGGCGGTGGTCAGCTGTTGCGCAATCAAATGCTCGGCGCAGGCGATGAAGTCGGTGAAGGTGTTGGTCTTGTGCTCTTGCTTGCCGTTGCGATACCACGTCTCGCCCAGTTCGCCGCCGCCTCGCACATGGGCGATGGCAAACGCGACGCCGCGATCCAGCAGGCTCAGGCGCGCGTGGGAAAACCACGGATCCAGGCTTTCACCGTAAGCGCCGTAACCGTAGAGGTACAGCGGGACCGTCTTGCCCGCCAGCTCACGCTTGACCACCAGACTGATGGGCACCTGCGTGCCATCGGGCGCGGTGGCCCACAAACGCTGGCTGACATAGGCATCGGCATCGAACTCGCCCAGCACAGGCGTTTCTTTAAGCACCGTCTGATCGCCGGTGGCCAGCACCAGTTGCCGCACCTGCGCCGGACGATTCAGCGACTGATAACGCAGACGGATCTTGTCGCTGTCGAATTCAAGGGTGTCCTGCACGTAAAGGTTGTAGGCCGCATCCGGTAACTGCACGCGATAGGACGGCTTATCTTGTGGGTGGATCTCCACGATGGGCAATCCACCTTCGCGCAGGCTCAGGGTCAATGCCTTGGCATTCAGGCTGAAGCCGTCGAGCATGACCGCGTCGTTGTGGGGGATCAGGGTCTGCCATTCGTGGGATTCAGGTACGCCGCCGGTTTTTTCCGGCGCATGAAACAGCGCGAAATTGATGCCGTCTCGGTTGCTGCGGATCAGCCAGTTCCAGTTGCCCTCGACCAAGCCGTGATCCACCGAATACTCATGACCTTCGGCACGTGGCGCCATGCAGACAAACGCCTGCAGCGGTGTGCTGGCATCGAGTACCCAGGCTTCGCTGGTGGTTTTGCTGTCCAGCGACAGCACCAGTTGGCGCTCGGAGCTGCTGCGGTAGCAATGCAGGAAGAATCGTCCGTCCGGTTCGTTGAACACCAGATCCGCCGACGCCTGGCCGAGCCGATGGCGATACAGCTTGTGCGGGCGATGGGTGTCGTCCAGTTCGCCGAAAAACAGCGTCTGGCTGTCGTTGGCCCAGGTCATGCTGCCGTCGCAGTCTTCGAACGGCAGGCTGGTGAGCTGGCCGGTGCTCAACTCCTTGACGAACAGCCGGTAGACCTCTTCGCCGGTGGTGTCGAGGCTGTAGGCCAGGCGCTGATGATCGGGGCTGACGCTGAACGTGCCCAAGGAGAAAAACCCGCCGCCGGCCAGCGCGTTGGGGTCCAGCAGCAGGGTTTCGCTGGCTTCGTCCACGGTCTGCGAGTCATCGGCCGGCCGGGCGCAGCGGTAATGCCGACCGTACTCGTCGCCCTCGGTGGTGCGCGTGTAATACAGGTACGGGCCCCACGGGGAGGGCAGGGACAGGTCGGTTTCCAGGATGCGGGCTTTGATTTCCTGAAAAAGTGTTTCGCGCAGCGCCTGCTGATCGGCCAGTTGTTGTTCCTGGTAGGCGTTTTCGGCCTTGAGGTAATCGAGCACCTCGTCGGTGTCGCGGTTCTGCAGCCACGCGTACGGGTCTGCGCTGTCGGCCTTGCGGGCAATCGGGGCGCTGATGGAGGCATTGGATAAAGGCATGCTGGGCTCTCTGATCAATAAATGACCGGCGGCGCCCCTCTGTTCCAAGGGCTGCGCGAACCGATACTGAAGCCGGGGAAGCCGGGCTGGCGAAAAGTCGTTATCATAAGCGCCTCCTTACCTGCCTTACCACGGACGTCATGACCGACAACGACTATATGATTGGCTGGGGCCTGTACGCATTCGCTGCGTTGGGCTGTCTGTTGGTGTGGATCAAGCTGACGGGCTGGATGTGGCGCTACCTGCGCGAACCACTGTGGCTGATCGGCGCTGTGCTGTTGTTCACGCCGACCCTCATCGATCCCGGTCAAGACAAATACGCCCCGGCGCTGGCCATCAGCGCGCTCGACCTTGCCTTCAAAGTCGGCAACGTGGTCTGGCGCGCGGTGCTGGATCTGGCGACATACGGTGCCGTGGCCCTTGGGTTGTACGTCGTTTTCGCGCTGATCCGCTTGCCCATTCTCAACGCCCGCAAGGCGCGCCAGGCCCACGCCCAGGCCGCCGCCGAGGCGCAAGCCGCTGCACGGAAAAACGAAGAAGACGAGCCCTTTGCCTCCAGGCAAACAGATCGCCCTGCCGCGCACCCTGCGACAACCGCGCCGATCCCCGGTGGCGTGACAGGCAGCCCTGGCGGCCGTTTGCGCGTCGAACCCAAGCTTTAACAGGCCAACGCTGCAGAACGTATCGAGGCCCTGAGCATGTGTGAACTACTGGGCATGAGTGCCAATGTCCCCACCGACATCGTTTTCAGCTTTACCGGGCTGATGCAGCGCGGTGGCCGGACCGGTCCGCATCGCGACGGCTGGGGCATCGGTTTCTATGAAGGTCGCGGCCTGCGTCTGTTTCAGGACCCTGCGGCGAGCAGTGAATCGGAAGTCGCACAATTGGTGCGGCGGTACCCCATCAAGAGCGAAGTGGTGATCGGCCATATTCGTCAGGCCAACGTCGGCAAGGTCTGTCTGTCCAACACCCATCCGTTTGTGCGTGAGCTCTGGGGCCGTAACTGGTGTTTTGCCCACAACGGCCAGCTCGCTGACTTCAACCCGCGCGCCACGTTCTATCGGCCCGTGGGCGACACCGACAGCGAAGCCGCCTTCTGTGACCTGCTCAATCGCGTGCGGGAAGCTGAACCCGAGCCCGTCGAGATCGAGCAGTTCTTGCCGTCACTGGTCCAGGCCTGCGCCGAATACCGCACCAAAGGCGTGTTCAATTGCCTGCTCAGTGACGGCGACTGGCTGTTTTGCTTTTGCTCCACCAAGCTGGTGCAGATCACCCGACGCGCGCCGTTCGGCCCGGCCAGGCTCAAGGATGTCGACGTGATCGTCGATTTTCAGGCTGAAACCACGCCCAACGACGTCGTGACCGTGATTGCGACCGAACCGCTGACCGAAAACGAGGACTGGCACCGCTACGAGCCGGGCCAATGGAGCCTGTGGCGACGCGGCGAATGCGTGGCCCAAGGCGCGACCTGACCCGGATCCGACGGCACAACAGACTCGACCTGACTGAGAGGGACCTATGCTGCGAAGCTATCTGCGATTGGTATTGTTTACAGCGGGATTGCTGTTTGGTGTGCAAGTGCCGGGTTTTATCAGCGATTACAGCAAGCGCGTCGAAGCACACCTGATCGAAGCCCAGCAAGGCATGAAGGGCTACAACGATACCGCGCAGCGGTTTTTCAATGGCGACGTGCAGGCGCTGATCCAGCATTACCGCAGCAGCGAAGACCCCGTGTTTCGCAGCGATGCCGACAGCGTCAGCAACCTGATGACCCGCGCGCAACTTCTCGACCGCGAATGGCAGTCGCTTCAAGGCCCCTGGTACGAAAAGGCCTGGCACGTGTTCACCGCAGCCAACCCGGAAATCCGCATGGAAACCTGGAACGGCTACAGCTGGCAGGTCCTGTTGACGCCGGAAGTCATCGGTTGGGGGCTGTTGGGTGCATTGCTGCTGTCGCTGGTGATCGAAAGCATTGTGGTGTTCATCGACTGGCTGGCGGTGGGTCGGCGCCACAAGCGCGCGGTTAACCCGGATTGGCGCTGACAATGCGGGAGCGCGCTTGCCCGCGAAGACGGTCTGTCTGATCCGGCGATGGTGACTGACAGGCCGCAATTCGCGGGCAAGCGCGCTCCTGCATTTCTCAGCATTACTTCGCCAAATACCGCATCCCTTCCTCCAGCCCGTTCAGCGTCAACGGGTACATCTGATTGTCGATCAGGTCCTGCACGATATGGGTGGAGGTGGTGTAGGCCCAGGCGTCTTTCGGGTAGGGATTGATCCAGATGATCTTCTTGAACTTGGCCTTGAAGCGCTGCATCCAGGCGTAGCCGGCTTCTTCGTTCCAGTGCTCGACGCTGCCGCCCGGCTGGGTGATTTCGTAAGGCGCCATGGCGGCGTCACCGATGAAGATCACTTTGTAATCGGCACCGTACTTGTGCAGCAGATCCTGGGTGGAGGTGCGTTCCGAGGTGCGGCGCTGGTTGTTCTTCCACACCGATTCATAAATGAAGTTATGGAAGTAGAAGTACTCCATGTGCTTGAACTCGGTCTTGCAGGCCGAGAACAGCTCTTCACAGATCTTAACGTGGGCGTCCATCGAGCCGCCGATGTCGAACAGCAACAGCAGCTTGATGGTGTTGCGCCGCTCGGGTCGCATCTGAATGTTCAGCAGCCCGGCATCACGGGCGGTGTGGTCGATGGTGCCGTCGATGTCCAGCTCGTCCGCTGCACCCTGGCGCGCGAACTTGCGTAGGCGGCGTAGAGCGATCTTGATGTTGCGGGTGCCCAGCTCGACCTGATCGTCGAGGTTCTTGTATTCGCGCTGCTCCCAGACCTTCACCGCCTTGCCCTGGCGTTGCCCGGCGTCGCCGACCCGGATGCCTTCCGGGTTGTAGCCGCCTGAACCAAACGGGCTGGTGCCGCCGGTGCCGATCCATTTATTGCCACCGGCGTGACGTTCCTTCTGTTCTTCCAGGCGCTGTTTGAAGGCTTCGATCAGCTTGTCCAGCCCGCCCAGGGACTGGATTTGCGCGCGCTCTTCCTCGGTCAGGGAACGCTCGAACTCCTTGCGCAACCAGTCTTCCGGGATCAGCGCCTGCAGGTGGTCGTCGAGGTTTTCGAGGCCGTTGAAGTACGCACCAAACGCGCGATCGAACTTGTCGTAATGGCGCTCATCCTTGACCAGAAGGGTCCGGGCAAGGAAATAGAACTCGTCCATGTCGGCGAAGGTGACGCGTTGTTTCAGCGCGTTGATCAGGTCCAGCAGCTCGCGGACCGAGACCGGCACCTTGGCCGCGCGCATTTCGTTGAACAGGTTGAGCAACATGATAATGGTCCCGGCTTTATCGGACAGCGCTTAGCGATTGCCGCGGCGGCTCATGAACGCCAGCCGCTCGAGCAGCTGCACATCCTGCTCATTCTTGACCAGGGCACCTGCCAGCGGCGGAATGGCTTTGGTGGGGTCGCGCTCGCGCAGCACCGCTTCGCCGATGTTGTCGGCCATCAGCAGCTTGAGCCAGTCCACCAGTTCCGAGGTGGAGGGCTTCTTTTTCAGCCCTGGCACCTTGCGCACATCGAAGAACACGTCCAGCGCTTCGCTGACCAGGTCCTTCTTGATGTCGGGGTAGTGCACGTCGACGATCTTCTGCAGCGTGGCGCGGTCCGGGAAGGCGATGTAATGAAAGAAGCAGCGACGCAGAAACGCGTCCGGCAGCTCTTTTTCGTTGTTGGAGGTAATGATGATGATCGGCCGGATCTTCGCCTTGATCGTCTCGTCGATCTCGTAAACGTAGAACTCCATCTTGTCGAGTTCTTGCAGCAGGTCATTGGGGAATTCGATGTCGGCCTTGTCGATTTCATCGATCAGCAGAATCACCCGCTCCTCGGCTTCGAACGCTTCCCAGAGCTTGCCCTTCTTCAGGTAGTTGCGCACGTCGTGGACTTTGTCGACGCCCAGTTGCGAATCACGGAGCCGGCTGACGGCATCGTATTCGTACAGCCCCTGATGGGCCTTGGTGGTGGATTTGATGTGCCAGGTGATCAGCCTGGCGCCGAAGGATTCAGCCAGTTGCTCGGCCAGCATGGTTTTGCCCGTGCCCGGCTCGCCCTTGACCAGCAGCGGGCGCTCAAGCGTGATGGCGGCGTTGACCGCCAGCTTCAGGTCGTGGGTGGCGACGTAGGCCGGTGTGCCTTCAAACTTCATCGGAAAATCCTCGAACGTACCCGCAGGCTTCAGCCGGCGCGGCGCCAATCTGGCGAAAGAATGCGCCGACTATAACGCGCGCCCCGGGCCGCTGTGAACGCAGACGCCTGATTCAGTCTCTGAACGCGCCGTCACGTTTTGACTCACGGAAAATTGTAACGCCCGTTGCCATATCGCTAAATTGGCGATACGTTGCGCCGCATGCCTACCAAGCATCGATTCAGGGATAAATACAGGATTCAACTGCGAGAGAAAGACCACCTGCCGCCCCATGTGCATCTCACGGGCGGCGGTCTGGATGTGTTGATCTGTCTGCAGTTGGTAGAACCCGTGCGCGGCCATGCACCGGCCGCCGTGCTCAAGGAAGCGCTGGCGTGGATACGGGCTAACAGAGAAGAACTGATGGAGGAATGGAAGCGATGGCATCCATGAAACGACCCCGACTCAAAACGGTTCAGGCGTTGCCAGGCGGCAAACTGGCGCTGACATTTATCAACGATCAACAGTTTGTTCTGGACCTGAACGACGACATCAACACCTTTCCCGGCCTGCACCCGCTGGGTGATCAGCAGGCGTTTACGCAGGCCGCCATTGGCGACGACGGATGGACCGTTGAATGGCCGGCGCTGGATATCCAGATCGGGGCGGATACCCTGTATCTGGATGCGCAGGCTCAAGCGGCAACGGACGAAAACACCAAAATCTTCATCGGCTGGCGCGCCCGTACTGGCTTGCCGCTGGCGTTGGCCGCCCAAGCACTGGGCGTCAGCACCCGCAGCATCACGCGGTACAGCAATGCCCGGGAAGCCACGCCCCGAACCCTGGCCCTCGCGTGCCTGGGCTGGGATGCGTTGCACAGCCAGGATCAGAGCGGGGTGATGGTGGCGGAGGCGCCAGCCGTCTATGGCGCCAGAAAGAATAAAAAAGACATGTAGGAGCGCGCTTGCCCGCGAGATCTGCGCTATGTCAGTCAGGCGCAAACCCCGTGGGAGCGAACCTGTCCGCGAAGAGGCTCGCCTGACCGACACATGCGCATCGGCTGTGCATCAGTCTTCGCGGACAGGTCCGCTCCCACGAAGGCAACCACACACTAGGCTCGCTACTTCCCCTTACCCCCGTCATACCGCGTATTGAACGCCTGCACGAACGCATTGCGCAGGATCTGCAAAAACGCCTGAAACGCGCTGATGTCCTGTTTATGCACACTGCCGCTCAATTCCACGCGGGTGGCGAACTGGTTTTCTCCCTGGTTCTTCAGCACCGTTTCGCTGCCACCGACCACGGCTTCCCAGATCGAGCGGAAAAACCCCTTATTCTGGTTTTCCACATCCTGCTGCCAGTTAAAGACGTCCACATCCTTGAGCAGCGGTTTGATGTAACCGCTCAGTTGGCCCTTGTTGGCCTGGGCTTCGATCACGATGTCGCCGTTGCCCGCGTTGAAATCGAACTTGCCGTAGGCCGAGGCGAAATCATTCATCTGCTTGAGCTGGATATTGGTCGCCCGGAACTTGAAGTCGAAATCCTCGAAGTTGCTGAACGGGTCGAACGTCGCGCTGCTTTCCACCGGCGCATGGCCTTGCAACAGCGCTTTACCCTCGAAGCGCGCGTCGCGTTTGCCCTGTTTGTCTTCCACGTTGGTGAGGTTGAAAAGACTGGCGTTGACCTTGTCGGCTTCGATTTTCACCTTCGGCGTAGACGTGAAGTTGTTGAATGTAATTTTCCCGTCCACCACCCGGATTTCGTTCAGCGTGATCGGCAGCAGTTTATTGATCTGCGCCTGCCAGTCAGTGCCCTGACCCGTCTGAGACGCCTGCTTGTTGGCGCCGCCATCGACGAAGTTCAGCTCCGGGCTGATAAATGCAGCCTCGGCCACCACCGCATGGTCGTACCACAAGGCATGCCAGCTCACCGCCAGATCGATCACCGGCACCTTGACGAAGGGCACCGGCACCTTGCCGTCGACCTTGACGATGTTCAAGCCGTTGATTCTGTAGGCACCGCGCCACAGTGCGAGGTCGACATCGGTGACCTGGCCGCGGTAGTCGCCCATGTCCGCGAGCTTCTCATTCAAGTAGTTGCGAACGACATAAGGCAACGCGATGTGCACAGCGATCAACAACACGATGACGCCGAGCACTGTCCATAGTGGCCAGCTGTAGCGACGTTTCATGGCTAGAGTCTCCTTGGCTGTGGGGTAAGTTATGGTTGTTGACTGCCGTGACCCGCATCGGTTCGCTATGACTGGACGCCTAAAGGCTCACGGCATAGGCTTTGATCCATTCCAGACCCTTCACAAAGGACCCCGTCATGAGCCGTATCCATGCTGACAACGCCCATTCCATCGGCAACACGCCACTGGTGCAGATCAACCGTATCGCGCCACGTGGCGTGACGATCCTGGCGAAAATCGAAGGGCGCAACCCGGGTTACTCGGTCAAATGCCGGATCGGCGCCAACATGATCTGGGACGCCGAAAGCAGCGGCAAACTCAAGCCCGGCATGACCATTGTTGAACCGACGTCGGGCAACACCGGCATCGGCCTGGCATTCGTGGCGGCGGCGCGTGGCTACAAGCTGATGCTGACCATGCCGGCGTCCATGAGCATCGAGCGGCGCAAGGTGCTCAAGGCCCTGGGCGCCGAGATCGTGCTGACCGAAGCGGCCCAAGGCATGAAGGGTTCCATCGCCAAGGCTGAAGAGCTGCTCGCGCAAAACCCTGACACCTTCTTCATGCCCGCGCAGTTCGAGAACCCGGCCAACCCTGCGATCCACGAGAAAACCACCGGCCCGGAAATCTGGAACGACACCGACGGCGCGATTGACGTGCTGGTGGCGGGCGTCGGCACCGGCGGCACCATCACCGGTGTTTCGCGCTACATCAAGCACAGCATGGGCAAGCCGATCCTCTCGGTGGCCGTAGAACCCATGGGTTCGCCGATCATTACCCAGGAAATGGCGGGCCAGGAAATCACCCCGGCGCCCCACAAGATCCAGGGCATCGGCGCAGGCTTCATTCCTGCCAACCTCGACCTGACGATTGTCGACCGGGTCGAGCTGGTCAGCGACGAAGAAGCCAAGGCCATGGCCCTGCGGCTGATGCAGGAGGAGGGGATTCTGTGCGGGATTTCCTGTGGCGCCGCCATGGCAGCCGCCGTGCGCATGGCCGAGAAACCGGAGATGCTGGGCAAGACCATCGTCGTGATCCTGCCCGATTCCGGCGAGCGCTACCTGTCGAGCATGCTGTTCAGCGACATGTTCACCGATCAGGAGTTGACGCAGTAAGCGCATCCGTACGCTTTCCGGCTTTTTACCGGGGCGAACTGGGCTTATGATGCTCGCCATTCAGACCCGCCGAATGATTGCCCCAGATCATTCGGCGACGCTCTGCAGTCATTCAAACTAATAACGTCGATCCCCGCGCTGCGTCACTGTTAGCTTTTTGCCTGTTTCAAGGAGAGTTTCATGACCCTTTCTTTCGCTGCCAAAGCGGCCATCCTGCTGCTGTTCATCGGCAGCACGTTGTACGTGCACCTGCGTGGCAAGGCGCGGTTGCCGGTATTGCGTCAATTCGTGAATCACTCCGCGTTGTTCGCACCCTACAACGCGCTGATGTACCTCTTCTCCAGCGTGCCATCCAAACCCTATCTGGACCGCAGCAAGTTTCCTGAACTGGACATTCTCAAGGACAACTGGGAAACCATTCGCGACGAGGCCATGCACCTGTTCGACGAGGGCTATATTCGCGCCGCCGCCAAGGACAACGACGCCGGTTTCGGTTCGTTCTTCAAGAAAGGCTGGAAGCGTTTTTACCTGAAGTGGTACGACAAACCGCTGCCGTCCGCTGAAACCCTGTGCCCCAAGACGGTTGAGCTGCTCAGCCGCATCCCCAACGTCAAGGGCGCGATGTTCGCGTTGTTGCCAGGTGGCAGCCACCTCAATCCCCACCGCGATCCGTTTGCCGGGTCGTTGCGCTATCACCTGGGGCTGTCGACGCCCAATTCCGACGACTGCCGGATCTTCGTCGACGGCAATGTCTACGCCTGGCGCGACGGCGAAGACGTGATGTTCGACGAGACCTACGTGCATTGGGTCAAGAACGAAACCGACGTGACCCGCGTGATCCTGTTCTGCGACGTCGAACGTCCACTGAGCAACGGCTTCATGCGCGCCGTGAACCGCAAGGTCAGCGACTTCCTGGGTCGCGCCACGGCGCCGCAGAACACCGACGACGAGCGCGTGGGCGGTATCAACCAGGCCTACGCGTTCAGCAAGCGTTTCAGCAACAGCTTCAGCGGCCAGGTCAAACAGTTCAAGCGCGCCAATCCCAAGGCCTATCGCATCCTGCGCCCCGTGCTGGCGGTGATCGTCCTGACGCTGCTGGGCTACTGGCTGTTTGGTTGAAGCAGGCTATTGCACACAACACCGGGCGCTGGTTATAGTCGGCCCCGGTGTTGTGACCGAACATCCAGCAACACCACTCCCCATTCCGATGAAGACCAGCGCCATGCCTGCTTCCCGCTTGCCGTTCACGTTCGATGCTGCAGCCTTTGCTGCGGTTGATCCGTGTGGCTGCCAGCAGATCGTCTTCATCACCCGCTACCCTCCGCCTTCTGTGACCAGCCCGGTCGTCTGCGCTGTTGCGCCGCCCGGGGTTGTGTTGCTCGGCTGATCCACGGCGTTCCTGCCGTCGATTGACCCAGCAAACACCGCAAACATCAGTGAATCCGGCTTCTGTCCGGGTCCGATTTTGTCTGAATCACAGGTGACACCATGTTCGCTAACAAAACGCTGGCCTCGATGGCCACGACCACGCTGTTCGTGTTGCTCTGGAGCAGCGGGGCGATTTTCTCCAAGTGGGGGCTGGCCCACGCCTCGCCGTTTGCCTTTCTGCTGATCCGTTTTCTGCTGGCGCTGGTGGCGTTGGCCATTCTCATCCCGATGCTCGGTTACAAACTGCCCGGCACCCGACCGTCGCTGCTCTACGCGATGGCCACCGGCGCGGTGTTGTTGGGCGCGTATCAGATCTTCTATCTGCTGGCGCTGGCCCTGAAGGTCACCCCTGGCGTGATGGCGACGATCATGGGCGTGCAGCCGATCCTCACCGCCGTGCTGGTGGAGCGCAGCCGTTCAGGCTCGCGCATGTTCGGCCTGGCGCTGGGGCTGGCGGGACTGGTGCTGGTGGTTTACGAAGGCATCGGCGGCGGGGGCTCGTTGGCCGGCATGCTGTTCGGTCTACTGGGCATGTTGAGCATGACCGGCGGCTCGATCATGCAGAAACGTATCACCGACAATCCCCTTGGCACGCTGCCGGTTCAGTACCTGGCGGGCGCCGTGGTGTGTGCGGTGTTCGTGCCGTTCCAGCCGTTTCATTTCGAGCGGAGTGTCGGCTTCTTCGTGCCGGTGCTGTGGATGGGGCTGGTGGTGTCGGTGCTGGCGACGTTCCTGCTGTACCGGTTGATTGCGCAGGGCAATCTGGTGAACGTCACCAGCCTGTTTTATCTGGTGCCCGCGGTGACCGCGATCATGGATTACCTGATCTTCGGCAATCGCCTGCCGCTGTTGAGCGTCTTCGGCATGGCGTTGATCGTGATCGGGCTGGTGTTTGTGTTTCGTAAGGTGAAGTGATTCATTGCCTTATGCGGTATCTGTGGGAGGGAGCTTGCTCGCGAAAAGTCGGTACAGACGATAATGCTTCGTCAGGTTAACGACCGAATCGCGAGCAAGCTCCCTCCCACATCCACATCCACATCCACATCCACATCCACATCCACATGATTGTTCCCACGCTCTGCGTGGGAATGCCTCTCCCGACGCTCCGCGTCGCCTTGGCGCTGACGCAGAGCGTCAAGGTGCAAGTTCCCACGCAGAGCGTGGGAACCATCATTCCACATCCCGGCGACATCGGCGCCACTCAAACAAACACCACATGCCGACTCAACAACGCCCGCAACGCGGCGGGTTTGACCGGTTTGGCGAGGTAATCCAGGCCCGCTGCGTGCACCTGCGCCACCAGTTCGGGACGCACGTCGGCGCTGATCAACACCCCCGGCACCGGTTCGCCCAGACGGGTGCGCAGCCAGGCCATCAACTGGGTGCCGGTTTCGCCGTCGTCCAGGTGATAGTCCACCAGCGCCAGTTGCGGGCGAATGCCTTGATCCAGCAGTGCCTGGCATTCCTGACGATTGCGCGCGGTCCAGACCTGACAGCCCCAGCGGCTCAACAGGCTGTTCATGCCGATCAGGATGCTGTCTTCGTTATCGACACACAGCACCTGCGTGCCACTGAGCGCCGAGCGCGTCGGGTCTTTGGCTGGCGCGATTGTCGGCAGGGGCAAGGGTTGGCGCGCCAACGGCACGGTCACGCTGAACACGCTGCCGCGACCGGGCCACGAACGCACCGCCAACGTATGCCCCAGCACCCGGCACAGGCCGTCGGCAATCGCCAGCCCCAGGCCCAGGCCTTTTTCGGCACGGGTCTGGTGGCTGTCCAGGCGTTTGAATTCCTCGAAAATCACCTGGCGTTTGTCTTCCGGAATCCCCGGGCCACGGTCCCAGACTTCCAGGCTCAGTTGCCCGTTCCTGCGCCGTACGCCCAGCAACACCGGCCCTTTGGCGTAACGAAAGGCATTGGTCAGGAAATTCTGCAGCACCCGGCGCAACAGCTTCACGTCACTGTCGATGCGCAAGCGGCTGCTGCGCACGCGAAACCGCAGGCCCTGTTCCTGAGCCAGCGCCGTGAACTCGGCGCCCAGCGTATCGAACAGCGAATCCAGGGCAAACGGCTGACAGTTGGGCGTGAACATTCCGTTCTCCAGCCGCGAAATATCCAGCAGATCGCTGATCAGGTCTTCGGCCGAACGCAGCGAGCTGTCCAGGTGTTGAATCAGCTGTTGCGCTTCGTTGGGGATGTTAGCCCCGGCGTGGGACAGCGCCGCCGAGAACAGCCGTGCGGCATTCAACGGCTGCATCAAGTCGTGGCTGACGGCCGCCAGAAAACGGGTTTTCGACTGGTTGGCCGCTTCGGCATTGCCCTTGGCTTCGGTCAGCGCCACGTTCAGCTGCGACAGCTCGTGGGTGCGTTCGGCCACGCGCTGTTCCAGCCGTTCATTGACGCCCTTGAGCGCATGCTCGGCTTCGCGGAACGCGGTGATGTCCGAGAAACTCATGACAAATCCACCGCCCGGCATCGGATTGCCGATCAACTCGATCACCTGGCCGTTGGGGAACAGGCGTTCGGAGGTGTGCGCCCGGCCCTGGCGCATCCAGTGCAGGCGCCGGGCCACGTGGACCTCCGCTTCGCCTTCGCCCAGCAGCCCGCGTTCGGCGTTGTAGCGGATGATATCGGCAATCGGCCGGCCGACGCTGATCAGGCCTTCGGGGTAGTTGAACAGTTCCAGATAACGATGATTCCACGCCACCAGTCGCAGCGACTGGTCCACCACGCTGATGCCCTGGGTGATGTTCTCGATGGCCCCTTGCAGCAGGGCACGGTTGAACTGCAACACTTCGGAGGCTTCGTCGGCGATGCGCACCACGTCTTCGAGCTGCATGTCGCGGCCTTCGATGGCCGCCTTGACCACGGCGCGGGTCGAGGAGGTGCCCAGCACGCCCGCCAGCAAGCGCTCGGTGTGAGCGATCCATTCACCGTTGGCGTTCTGGTTCGGGTTGAAGCCCTTGCCCTGGCGATAGGCAAAGCGGTTGAAGCTCTGCTGCGCACGTTCTTCACCGACAAAGCGCGCCGACAGCTTGAGCAAATCATCGATCTGCACCGCCAACAACGAGCGGTTGCTGGGCCGCGCTTGCAATTCCTGACCGATAAAGCGGCCCGCTTGCCAGTGCTCTGACACCCGCGTGCGCGACAGCACCGAGACCCAGGCGAACAGAATGAAGTTGCCCGCCGTGGACAGCACCACGCCCTGAGTCAGGGAGCTGATCGGCAGGTTCAGCGGATTGCCGTGCAGCCATGCCAGCAGCGGAAAACTGCTCAACGCCCAGCCCATGCTGTGGGCGGCAATCGGCAGCACCAGCGTGTAGAACCACAGAAATATCCCGGCGGCCAACCCGGCGAAGACACCGCGCCGGTTGGCCTGTTTCCAGTACAGCGCGCCGATCAGCGCCGGGGTCAGCTGGGTGATGGCGGCGAAGGCGATCTGGCCGATGGTGGCCAGGCTGGCAGTGGAACCCAGCAACCGGTAGCTGACGTAGGCCAACAGCAGAATGACCACGATGCTGACCCTGCGCACCGACAGCATCCAGTGGCGGAACACCTCGAACGGACGCTCGGCGGTTTTGCGCCGCAACAGCCACGGCAGCAGCATGTCGTTGGAGACCATGGTCGACAGCGCGACGCTCGCCACAATCACCATGCCGGTGGCCGCCGAAGCACCGCCGATGAACGCCAGCATCGCCAGCGCCGGGTGTGAATGCGCCAACGGCACGCTGATCACGAACGAGTCGGGCAGCACCGAGCTGGGCAGCATCATCTGCCCGGCCAGCGCAATCGGTACCACGAACAACGCAGCGAGAATCAAGTAGGCCGGGAACACCCAGCGCGCCAGACGCAGGTCCTGGGGATCGATGTTCTCCACCACCGTCACGTGAAACTGCCGGGGCAGGCAGATGATCGCCATCATCGCGACGCCGGTCTGCACCACCATCGAGGGCCAGTTGACGGTTTCCTTCCAGTATTCCTCCAGGCGCGGCGCGAGTCTTGCCTGGCTGAACAGGTCGTCGAAGCCGTCGTACAGGCCGTAGGTCACGAACGCGCCGACGGCCATGAAGGCGAACAGTTTGACGATGGCTTCGAAGGCAATCGCCAGCACCATGCCCCGGTGGTGCTCGGTGGCGTCCAGGTGGCGGGTGCCGAAGACGATGGTGAACAGCGCCAGCACCAGCGAGACGATCAGGGCCGTGTCCTGCGCCCGGGTGCCGGCGGCGTCGGCACCGGCGCCGATCAGAATGTTCACGCCCAGCACGATGCCTTTGAGCTGCAACGCGATGTAGGGCAGCACGCCCACCAGACAGATGAGGGCGACCACCACCGCCAGGGATTGCGATTTGCCGTAGCGGGCGGCGATGAAGTCGGCGATGGAGGTGATGTTTTCCTGCTTGCTGATCAGCACCATCTTCTGCAGCACCCACGGCGCCAGCACCATCATCAGCACCGGCCCGAGGTAAATCGGCAGGAAGGACCACAGCTGTTCGGCCGCCTGGCCGACGGCGCCGAAGAAGGTCCAGCTGGTGCAATAGACCGCCAGCGACAGGCTGTAGACCCAGGCCCGCAGCCTTGGCGGCAACGCGGCGCTGCGACGGTCGCCGTAGAAGGCGATGGCGAACATGATGGCCATATAGGCCAGAGCGACGGCAGCGATGAGCCCGCTGGACAGCGACATGGGAACTCCAAATCAATCAGGCCGAACCGGATCGTGTCTCGCGCCGGCCAGACAGTCTCGCACGCCGGATCGGCTTCGTCTGTTTCGACCAAGGTCGCAGCGGCGGGGGTGCACAGGTAAATGAGGCTTGTTGGAGCGAGGCTTGCCCGCGAAGCTTTTGTGCCAGTCCGGACGTTGAGCTATGCACCCGGCCCCTTCGCGGGCAAGCCTCGCTCCAACAGGCTGTTTTTTGCCATCTCTCGACAACCTGCCACACAACGTCTTCAATGTGCTCGCATTCGAAGGTGATCTTCGCACCCCGCCAGTACCCGGCGCCATTCAGGGACCCAGGACGATGAGTCAGTCGCAGTTCAGTTTGTTGGGTAAGCGGCGCTTTTTGCCGTTTTTCATCACCCAGTCCCTCGGGGCGTTCAACGACAACGTCTTCAAGCAGTCCCTGATCCTCGCCATCCTCTACAAGCTCACCGTCGACGGCGACCGCTCGATCTACGTCAACCTGTGCGCGATGCTGTTTATCCTGCCGTTCTTCCTGTTCTCGGCCCTGGCCGGGCAGTTCGGCGAGAAGTACCCCAAGGACAAACTGATCCGCATGATCAAGCTACTGGAAATCGCGATCATGGTCGTCGGCGCAGTGGGCTTTCTGTTCGATCACCTGTCGCTGATGCTGGTATCGCTGTTTGCCATGGGCACGCACTCGGCGCTGTTCGGGCCGGTGAAGTACTCGATCTTGCCTCAGCACCTGCACGAAAACGAGCTGGTGGGCGGCAACGGTCTGGTGGAAATGGGCACCTTTCTCGCCATCCTGGCCGGCACCATCGGCGCCGGGATCATGATGTCCGCCACCCATTACGCACCCATCGTGGCTACGGCGATGGTGTTGATCGCCTGCCTGGGGTACCTCGCCAGTCGCAGCATTCCGCCGGCCGCAGCGGCGACGCCGGGCCTTAAGATCAACTGGAACATCTTGAGCCAGTCCTGGGCCACGCTGAAACTGGGGCTCGGGCAGACCAAGGCCGTGTCGCGCTCCATCGTCGGCAACTCGTGGTTCTGGTTTGTCGGTGCGATTTACCTGACGCAGATTCCCGCCTACGCCAAGGACTGGATGTACGGCGACGAGACCGTGGTCACCCTGATTCTCACGGTGTTCTCCATCGGTATCGCCGCCGGCTCAATGCTGTGCGAGCGCATGTCGGGGCACAAGGTCGAGATCGGCCTCGTGCCGTTCGGCTCGATGGGTCTGACCGTGTTCGGTCTGCTGCTCTGGTGGCATTCGGGCGGTTTCCCACAGAACGTGCAGGCCAATGACTGGCTGGCCGTGCTCTCAATCGGACAAGCGTGGTGGGTGCTGTTCGACATCCTCGGCATCGGCGTCTTTGGCGGGTTCTACATCGTGCCGCTTTACGCGCTGATCCAGTCCAGAACGGCGGAGAAAGAGCGCTCCCGGGTCATCGCCTCCAACAACATCCTCAACGCCTTGTTCATGGTGGTGTCGGCCATTGTCTCGATCATCTTCCTGAGCGTGGCGAAGCTCTCGATACCCCAGCTGTTCCTGGTGGTCTCGCTGATGAACATCGCGGTCAACGCCTACATCTTCAAGATTGTCCCGGAATTCACCATGCGCTTCATGATCTGGCTGCTCAGCCACTCCATGTACCGCGTGGAGCACCGCGACCTGCAGCAGATTCCCGACGAAGGCGCTGCCTTGCTGGTCTGCAACCACGTGTCGTTCGTCGATGCGCTGCTGATCGCAGGTTCGGTGCGCCGCCCGATTCGCTTCGTCATGTACTACAAGATCTATAACCTGCCGGTGCTCAACTTCATCTTCCGCACCGCAGGCGCCATCCCCATCGCCGGCAGGAGCGAGGACCTGGCGACTTACGACAACGCATTCAAACGCATCGCCGAGTACCTGAAAGACGGTGAGCTGGTGTGCCTTTTCCCCGAAGGAAAACTCACCACCAGCGGCGAGATCGACGAGTTCAAGGGCGGCATGAAACGCATCCTCGAAGACACCAACGTGCCGGTGATCCCGCTGGCGCTGCAAGGTCTGTGGGGCAGCTTCTTCAGCCGCGACCCGGACAAAGGCGTGTTCCGCAGGTTGTGGTCGCGGGTGACCCTGGTGGCGGGTGTCCCGATCTCCGGCGAAGACTCGGCCCCGGCGTTGGTGCGGGAGCGGGTGATGGCGTTGCGTGGGGCGATTCGGTGAATGTCCATCCTTCACCGTACTGAAACTCTGAAAGGCATAGCCATCGGGCGTTGTAAGGCGCTTCTGAATTTTTTATCGGGCCGGGTTCCGGCTTAATTTCCGTTCCGATTGCCCATAGATTCATCCGACTCCCATTGAGTTGGATGTTTGACATGCAGATTCCAAAAGCTCCGGAAGGCGTTTCTCTTGAGTTGAATATGTCCACTGCACGCCATTACAAAGCGCGCTACAAATATGGCCGGGGTGCACTTCTCTGGTTTTGGTTCTACGAGCAGGTCAGGAATGGCGGGCCATGGGATTACAAGAAGGGACGGCCGGAGTTTGAGGACTTCGGAAACTTTCATTACGGGGCGGTAGGGACAGCGGCGGGGTTTTCGAGCTTTGTTCTTCATCGTGCAGCGGGGGCGGCTCAATTCAGGGCAGGGACAACCAAGAATGGTGTGACTTGGCCGGACTGGTTTACTCCTCCCTATGGTGATGACACTAACGATCAGATTCAGATAGCGGAGGGCATCAAATATGCGATTTGCCACCCGCGTTAAACCCAAAACCGTAATTCGTTGTTTAATCCTGCTGTGTGCTATCCAAGGAACCCTGTTATTCCTCAATCAAGAGCGTACGCCAGTGCTTTCGGAAATCATCGGGCGCTACCCGCTGGGGGAGAAAGGAATGGTTTATGTAGTTCTGACGGATGCCGGGGGAGCGACCGTTCCCTACTACTACAACTACTTTGTCCATCGCCGCATAGACGATGACGAGCAGGCCCTGGAAACGCTTCGGCAGGATGGCAAGGCTTTTTTGGTCACTCGTGATTGGGACGCGAAGATCGCGGTCAACGGCTATCAGGTGAAGGTTTCAGTTCGACGTCAGGTTAATCGGTTTCACACGCCCGCAGACTTGACGGTGGATGGTGAGTACACGCCTGTCGATATCTGGCTTGATGCGCAAGTCGACTACAGCAAATACCGCTAACGGCAAACAGTAGGAGCGCGCTTGCCCGCGATGGGGATTTGTCAGATTCATCTTTAATGACTGACAGGATGTCATTCGCCGGCAAGCGCGCTCCTACAAGCGATCAGCCTATGACTGGCTTGTCTTCGGTGACCACGACGTCCGGGGTCATTTTCCGGAAGTACGTCGACAGCAATGCTCCGGAGATGTTGTGCCACACGCTGAACAGCGCGCTGGGCACCGCCGCCAGTGGCGAGAAGTGGGCGCTGGCCAGGGCGGCGCCGAGGCCGGAGTTCTGCATGCCGACTTCCAGCGACAGCGATTTACGCTGTGCCAATGGCAGCTTGAAGACCTTGCCGGTGAAGTAACCCAGTAAAAAGCCGAATGTGTTGTGCAGGATGACCACGGCCATGATCAGCAGCCCGGATTCCGCGATTTTCGCCTGGCTGGCGGACACTACCGCGCACACGATCAGCACGATGCTGACCACCGACACCAGCGGCAACACTTCGACCGCGAAGCCGACGCGCTTGCCCAGCAGCCGTTGCGCCAGCACGCCCAGCACGATCGGCAGCATCACCAATTGCAGGATTGACCAGAACATTTCCATGAAGGACACCGGCAACCACGCCGACGCCAGCAACCAGATCAGGGCGGGGGTCAACAGTGGGGCGAGGAGAGTTGTGACGGCGGCGATGGCCACCGACAGCGCCAGGTCGCCTTTGGCCAGCCAGGTCATGACATTGGACGACGTGCCGCTTGGGCAGCAACCGACCAGAATCACACCGACGGCAATTTCTGGCGGCAGGTGAAACACCTGGCACAGCAGCCAGGCCACGCCAGGCATGATCACGAAATGTGCGACCACGCCAAGGGCCACGCGCCAGGGATGGCGCACGACCTCGGAAAAATCGTCGAGCCTGAGGGTCAGCCCCATGCCGAACATGACCAGACCCAGCAGCGGGACGATCAGGGGCTTCAACCCGATGAACCAGGTGGGAAACAGGAACGACAACACGGCAAACAGCAGCACCCAGTAAGCAAACGTGTTACCGACAAAACGACTCAATGCAGCCAGCGCACGCATGGCGGGGGTCCTTTCTTTCTTGTTGGTTGAATAAATGCACAGCTCTGTAGGAGCGCGCTTGCCCGCGATGGCGGTGTGTCAGTCATTGCATTCGTATCTGGCGGAATGCAATCGCGGGCAAGCGCGCTCCTACAAATGGCGGCGTAGGTTAGATCCCCTGCGGAATCTCTTCACCGCCCAACGCGTCCAGCAATTGCGGCAGGAATTCGCCGAAGGTCAGCATCATCAGGGTGAAGCTGGCGTCCTGCTGGCCCAGCGCATCGTCGCCGCCGTTTTGCTCGGCTTCATCTTGCAGCAGGTCTTCGAACTTCAGGCGTTTGACCGTCAGTTTGTCGTCCAGCACGAAGGACAGCTTGTCCTGCCAGGCCAGGGACAGCTGAGTGACGACTTTGCCGGTGCTCAGGTGCAGCTGGATTTCGTCGCTGGTCAGGTCCTGGCGCTTGCACTTCACGATGCCGCCGTCTTCGTGGGTGTCGCGCAGCTCGCATTCGTCGAGCACGAAGAAGTGTTCAGCGGTCTGGCCGGTCTTGACCCATTCGGTCATGACAGCCGTCGGCGCCGTCTTCACCGTGACGGGACGCACGGGCAGCGAACCGATCACTTCACGCAGGGTGGACAGCAAGTCTTCGGCGCGTTTCGGGCTGGCCGAGTTGACCAGAATCACGCCTTGTTTCGGGGCAATGGCCGCGAACGCCACCGAGCGACGAATGAACGCGCGGGGCAGGAAGGCCTGGATGATTTCATCCTTGAGCTGGTCGCGCTCTTTCTTGTAGACCTTGCGCATCTGTTCGGCTTCGATCTCTTCGATCTTTTCCTTGAGCGCGTCGTTGACGACGCTGCCGGGCAGGATGCGTTCTTCTTTACGCGCCGCGATCAGCAGGAAGTCGCCGCTGACATGAACCAGTGGCGCATCTTCACCTTTGCCGAACGGGGCAACGAAACCGTAGGTGGTCAACTCCTGGCTGGCGCAAGGACGGGCAGGTTTTGTCGCCAGCGCGGTTTCCAGCGCCTCGGCGTCAAAGGGCAGGTCTTGGGTCAGGCGATACACAAGCAGGTTTTTGAACCACATGGGGTGAATCTCTCCTTTATACAAAGGGGGGCATTATTCGCTGCTAAAACCCTGCGGCCAACCCTGCTCTAAGCCTTTGGTACGATTATAAAAATTATTTAAAAAATCGCTTGCCAGAGGTAGGGTCGCTCCGTAGAATGCGCGCCACACCGAGAGTGAAGGGTGATTAGCTCAGCTGGGAGAGCAGCTGCCTTACAAGCAGCGGGTCGGCGGTTCGATCCCGTCATCACCCACCAATCCTTCTCAGTGTTACGCGCAGCGGTAGTTCAGTCGGTTAGAATACCGGCCTGTCACGCCGGGGGTCGCGGGTTCGAGTCCCGTCCGCTGCGCCATATTTAGCTTCAAGGCCCTTGAACTCCTTGAAGCAACGAAGAAAGCGACCTTAGGGTCGCTTTTTTTATGCCTGTGATTTGTTGATCGGGATTGATGCGCGTGAAAAGTGGGAGCGGACCGGGCGGCGTTCCGTATGTTCGCGAAGAGGCCGGTTCAGTTACTGCATCTGCATCGATCCTCTACCTCATTTGCCCACCTCAAGCGCGACGCGAGTGGCAAGGTGGTGATTGAGGTACTGAGGTATCCGTAGGAGCCAACTTGTTGGCAAAGCGCTTGACCTGGTTTGCCTGATAAAACGCTTCGCGAACAAGTTCGCTCCTACAGATTTTCAAGCGAAATCAATCTCCACCACATCGCCTTCCAACCGCACCGCCCACGTACGCAAGTGCATTGCCGGATTTTCAAGGCAAGTGCCGTCTTTCAAACGGTAATGCTGCTTATAAAGCGGCGAGGCAATCACCAGATCCCCCGCCAGGCTGCCGATGATGCCGCGCCCGATCACGTTGATCCCGGTCACGGGGTCGCGATTGTCGACGGCGAACAGTTGCGTCGCGCCATTGGCGTCAATCACTTGAAACAGCGCCACCTGCGTGGTGCCCACCAACGCCACCACCCCGGAGTTGGGCACCAGGTCTTCGCGCCCGCACACCGGCTGCCAGCTTTGCACGGGGACGTTGTCGATCATCAGCGGCTCGGCCAGGTTCATGGAGCGATCTCCTCGACGGCAATCAGGTTGAGTTCATTGGCCCGTGCCGGCCGGCGCTGGCTGCGTTCCTTGACGAAATGGATGTCCGGGTCGCCGCCCTTGTCGTTGACGAAGGTGCGGAAGCGCTTGAGCTTGTCCGGGTCCTTCAGGGCGTTGGCCCATTCGCACTCGTAGCGGTCGACCACCAGTTGCATCTGTGCTTCGAGCTCGGCGGCCAGCCCCAGGCTGTCGTCGATGACCACCGCCTTGAGGAAATCCAGCCCGCCTTCCAGCCCTTCGCGCCAGACCGAGGTGCGCTGCAGTTTGTCGGCGGTGCGGATGTAGAACATCAGCACCCGGTCGATGTAGCGGATCAGCGTTTCATCGTCCAGGTCAGTGGCGAACAGCTCGGCGTGGCGCGGACGCATGCCGCCGTTGCCCGCTACGTACAGGTTCCAGCCGTTTTCGGTGGCGATCACGCCGATGTCCTTGCTCTGGGCTTCGGCGCATTCGCGGGTGCAGCCGGACACGGCGAATTTGAGTTTGTGCGGCGAGCGCAGGCCTTTGTAGCGGTCCTCGATGTTCAGGGCCATTTGCACGCTGTCCTGCACGCCGTAGCGGCACCATGTGCTGCCGACGCAGGATTTCACCGTGCGGGTGGATTTGCCGTACGCGTGACCAGTCTCGAAGCCGGCCGCGATCAGCTCGCTCCAGATGTCCGGCAACTCGTGCAATTGCGCGCCGAACAGGTCGATGCGCTGGCCGCCGGTGATCTTGGTGTAAAGGTCGTATTTCTTGGCCACGGCGCCGATGGCAATCAGGCGGTCGGGGGTGATTTCGCCGGCCGGGATACGCGGCACCACCGAATAGGTGCCGTTCTTCTGCATGTTGGCCATGAACGTGTCGTTGGTGTCCTGCAGCGGTACCAGCGAGGGGTCAAGGATCGGCCGGTTCCAGCACGACGCGAGGATCGAGCCGATCGCCGGTTTGCAGATATCGCAGCCCACATGCCCTTTGCCGTGGCGCGACAGCATGGCGTCGAAGGTTTCGATGCCTTCCACGCGGACCATGGCGTACAGCTCTTGGCGGGTGAAAGCGAAGTGCTCGCACAGGCTTTTGTCCACGGCGACGCCACGGGCGATCAGTTCGTGCTCGAAGACCTGTTTGAGCAGCCCGGCGCAACCGCCGCAACCGGTGCCGGCCTTGGTGTGGGCCTTTACGCCGGCGAGGTCGGTGCAACCGCCGTCGATCGCCGAGCAGATCGAGCCCTTGCTGACGTTATGGCAGGAACAGAGGGTCGCGGTGGCGGGGAGCGCGTCGGCGCCCAGGGTTGGAACGCCTTCACTTTGCGGCATGATCAGGCTCGACGGATCGGCCGGCAGCTTGATGCCGTTCTGCGCGTATTGCAGGAGCGTGTCGTAATAGCTGTTGTCGCCCACCAGCACGGCGCCGACCACGTGTTTGCCATCGGCCGATACCACCAGTCGGCGGTAGCTGCCGGCGGCTTCGTCGATGAAGCGATAACTGCGAGTGCCGGCCAGCGCCCCATGGGCATCGCCGATGGAGCCAACGTCCACCCCCAGCAACTTGAGCTTGGTCGACATGTCGGCGCCGATGAAGGGAGCGGCGTCCAAACCGCACAGCTGCGCGGCGACGTTGCGCGCCATCTGATAGCCCGGCGCAACCAGGCCGAACACGCTGCCGTTCCAGGACGCGCATTCGCCGATGGCAAAAATGTCGGCGTCGCTGGTGCGGCAGTGCTCGTCAATCGCAATACCGCCACGCGGGCCCAGTTCCAGTGCGCACTGGCGGGCGAGGGCGTCCTGCGGGCGGATCCCGGCGGAGAACACCACTAGATCGGTTTCAAGAAATTCATCACCGGCGAAATTCATCCGGTAGCGGTAGTCTTCGCCGGGCGTGATCGACTGCGTGGCGCGGGACAGGTGCACGCCCACGCCCAGGGCTTCGATGCGGGACTTGAGTGCCGCGCCGCCGAAATCGTCCAGTTGCACCGGCATCAAGCGCGGGGCGAATTCCACCACGTGGGCTTCCAGCCCCAGGGATTTGAGCGCGTTGGCCGCCTCCAGCCCCAGCAGACCGCCGCCCACCACCACGCCGCGTCGGGCGTTGTTGGCCGCCAGCCGGATGGTGTCGAGGTCGTCGAGGGTGCGGTAGACCAGCCGGGAATCACCGGCCGCGCCTTCAATCGGCGGCACGAACGGATAAGAGCCGGTGGCCAGCACCAGCTTGTCGAAGCGGTAGCGGCCGTTGACCGTGATGACTTCCCGACGGTCGCGGTCGATTTCCAGCACCGGCACGCCCAGATGCAGGGCCAGCCCGGTTTGCTGGTAATGGCCGGCTTCGCACATGGCCAGGGACTCGGCGTCGCGGCCGCCGAAGTATTCGGACAGGTGCACGCGGTCGTAGGCGCGCTGGCGCTCTTGGCCGAACACGTGAATGCGGTAGCGCTCCAGCGCGCCATCCGCGATCAATTGCGCGACGCATTGGTGGCCGACCATGCCGTTGCCGATGACGATCAGGGTGGGCGCGTCTTCCAGAGGGGCGACTGTCGTGTTCATAGCAAGTCCCGGGCAAAGCCAATTCAGGTTCTCGGAAAGCAAAAAAAAGGCGCCCGGAACCTTTCGGTTCCAGGCGCCTTTGCCTGTTCTTTATGGGGTGCCGCCTGACTCGCTTATGTGCAGAGAGGGCGGTGCAACCTGCTGAGCCCGATGCCCGTCCGGGCTGACAATCGCCGTTGATCGTCAGGGCTGCCAACCGCGCATTCAGGCTGGACTTGGAAGGGGACGAAGCAAGGGGTGTGCCACTGGGGTTTGGCAAGGGCCGTCCAGGGGATTTGCCAGGTTGCCAAACGCCGTAAATGCGGGGGCTGGACCCGATCGCGCGCGCAACTCGGCTGAACGGAACGCTGTTTGACCTGCAAGCAAACGGCCCAAAAAAAGTGCGTGAACAGCCATTGGCGCTTCATTGTGAGGCCTCACCGGCTTGCGCAAGCCCTCAAACTTCCGGGCGGACGGATGCTTCTGCCGCAGGCGTAGGAGCGTGGCTTGTCCCGCGATGGGCGAAGCATTCGCCCCAAATCCGCTATGAAGGTCTTGCTGTCACACCTCATTAACAAGATTGCTGCCGGTTCCCGGCAGATCGCGGGACAAGCCACGCTCCTACAGGCTTGCAGCTGAACCTCTGGCCCATCCCTTGCAGTGCCTCCCTGTATAGGCGATCACCACAGATCGCCCTGTTCACGACAAAGGCGCCGTGTGCTCCCCGTTTCTGACGGAGGAGAACCGGCGTCTTTTTTGGTTTCGGGAAGGGATATGGCGAGTCGAAGCGTTTCCAGCGTGTGTCCTTATTGCGGTGTGGGCTGCGGCATCCTCCTGCAGGTCGAGGACAACCGGGTCGTCAAAGTGACCGGCGATAAAACCCACCCGACCAACCGAGGGCGGCTGTGTACCAAGGGCACCACCTGCGCCCAGCCGCTGACCGAATCCGGACGCATGGATTGCGCCTACGTGCGCGAGGTCCGTAGCCAAACGCCGGTGCGCGCCGACATTCAGCACGCCATCCGCGAAACCGCTCGGCGCCTGCGCGGGATCATCGACACCCACGGCCCGGACGCCGTGGCGTTTTACGTCTCAGGGCAAATGTCGCTGGAGGCGCAGTACCTGGCCAGCAAACTGGCCAAGGGTTTTGTGCGCACCGCTCACATCGAGTCCAACTCACGGCTGTGCATGGCCAGCGCTGGCAGCGGCTACAAATTGTCACTGGGCGCCGACGGGCCGCCGGGCTCGTACGACGATTTCGACCAGGCCGACGTGTTCTTCGTCATCGGCGCGAACATGGCCGACTGTCACCCGATTCTCTTCCTGCGCATGATGGATCGGGTCAAGGCCGGCGCGCAGTTGATCGTCGTCGACCCACGGCGCACGGCCACGGCGGACAAGGCCGATCTGTTCATGCACATCAAGCCCGGCACCGACCTGGCACTGCTCAATGGCCTGCTTTATCTGCTGATGGAAAACGGCCACACCGATCCCGCGTTTATCGCCTCGTTCACCGAGGGCTGGGACGCGCTGCCGGCGTTTCTTGCTGATTACACGCCGGACAAGGTTGCGCAGATCACCGGCATTCCCGAGCAGGACATCCGCCAGGCCGCGCACATGATCGGCACGGCCAAAGACTGGATGAGCTGCTGGACCATGGGCCTGAACCAGAGCACCCACGGGACCTGGAATACCAACGCGCTGTGCAATCTGCACCTGGCCACCGGCGCTATTTGCCGCCCCGGCAGCGGACCGTTCTCACTCACCGGCCAGCCCAATGCAATGGGCGGCAGGGAAATGGGCTACATGGGTCCCGGACTTCCCGGACAGCGATCAGCGCTGGTGGCGAAGGACCGGCAATTCATCGAAGCCCTGTGGGGCCTGCCGGCGAACACCCTGCGCACCGAATCCGGCCGCGGCACGGTGGCGATGTTCGAAGGCCTGCGCGACGGCGAGATCAAGGCCTGCTGGATCATCTGCACCAACCCGGTGGCCTCGGTGCCCAACCGCCAGACCGTGATCGACGGCCTGCGCGCAGCTGAACTGGTCATCACTCAGGACGCGTTCCTCGACACCGAGACCAACCATTACGCCGACATTCTGTTGCCCGGCGCGCTGTGGGCTGAAGGCGAGGGCGTGATGATCAACTCCGAACGCAACCTGACGCTCACGCAACAGGCGGCGGACGCGCCGGGGGACAGCCTGCCGGACTGGCAACTCATCGCCCTTGTGGCCTGCGAAATGGGTTACGCCGAGGCCTTCACCTATGGCTCGGCCGCCGAGGTGTTCGACGAGATCAAGGGCGCGTGGAATCCCGCGACCGGCTACGACATCCGCGGCGCCAGCCATGGGCGTCTGCGCGACGGCCCGTTGCAGTGGCCCATCACGTCCGAAAGCGCCAACGCGCGCAACCCGGTCCGCTACTTGAATGACGGCGTCAGCCAGGTCTTGCGCGTTGAGCCCGATGGCCGACGTCCAGCGATTATCTTCCCCACCGCGAGTGGCAAGGCGGCGTTCCTGGCACGGCCGCATGTGCCGCCGGCGGAGATGCCCAGCGAAGACTTTCCCTTCGTGCTCAACACCGGTCGGCTACAGCACCAATGGCACACGCTGACCAAGACAGGGAAGGTGCCGACGCTGAACACGCTCAATCCGAGCCCGTTCATTGAGCTGAATCCGGAAGATGCTGCGCTGTTCGGGATCAAGGACCGCGACGCCGTGGAGGTGCGTTCGGTGCGTGGTCGGGCGGTGTTGCCCGCGCTGGTCACCGATCGGGTACGGCCGGGCAACTGCTTTGCGCCGTTTCACTGGAACGACGTGTTCGGTGAGCACCTGGCAATCAACGCCGTGACCAGCGACGCCGTGGACCCGATCTCGTTTCAGCCTGGGTTCAAATACTGCGCCGTGGCGTTGCGACGGGTCGAACTGATCGCCCATCGTTTCTTTGAAACGGCGAAAGCGGTGGAACTGCCGGTGCCAGCGTTTGGCAAGACCGCGCTGACCTTGCTCTGGGCCTCGCAGACCGGCAACGCCGAAGCCCTGGCCCAACGCTTCGGCCGCCGGTTGCGCAGCGCCGGCATTGCCATCGATGTGCGTGCGATGGACAGCTTTCCGGCGGCGCAACTGGCCGAAGTGAACAACCTGATCCTGATCAGCAGCACCTTCGGCGACGGTGAGTCACCGGATAACGGTCAGGCTTTCTGGCAGTCACTGAGCGAGCGTGAAGCCCGCCTCGATAGGCTGAACTACGCAGTGCTGGCGCTGGGCGACCCGAGCTATGAGCGTTTCTGTCAGCACGGCAAGCATCTGGAGCAGCGTCTGGAATCCCTCGGCGCCGCGTCGTTATTACCCCGCGTCGATTGCGATCCCGAATTCGACGCGCCCGCCGATGCCTGGTTCAAGGCGCTGCAACAAGCGCTGGGGCTGGATATTCCGGACTCGATTGCGGACGAAAGTGCGCCGTCGGTGGCGTTGCACACGCGTTCGAGCCCTTTGCTGTCGGGTCTGTCACTCAACCGACGCCTGAACGCCCATGGCGCGCAGAAGGACACACGCCAGTTCGCGCTGAGCCTGGGGGACTCCGGGTTTCGCTACGAAGCGGGCGATGCGCTGGGGGTGTGGCCCCGCAATTGCCCCGAGCTGGTGGACGAGGTGCTCCACCACACAGGCCTCGACCCTGATCAAACCGTGATCCTGGAAAAACACGGTGATGTGCCGCTGCGCGAAGCCCTCGCTCGGCACGTCGAGATCGCGAGACCGCACGTCGACACGCTGCAGTTCATCGCCGAACGCAGCGCGAGTCCGGAGCTGAAGCGGTTGCTGGACGACACTTATAAAGCAGCGCTGAAAGACTGGCTGTGGGGACGGCAACTGGCGGACGTGCTCCAGGCCTTCCCGGTGCAGTGCAGCGCGGAGGATCTGATCGGCGCGCTCAAACCGATGCAACCGCGCTCGTACTCCATCGCTTCGAGTGCCAAGGCGCACCCGGACGAGGTGCATTTGACGGTGTCGACCGTGCGCTACGGCAAGCGCAAGGGCGTGTCGTCGACCTTTCTTGCTGATCGCGCCGAACAGGACCAGGTGCCGATTTTCCTCCAGCCGTCGAAGCATTTTCGCGTGCCCGACGACGGTGAGGTGCCCATGATCATGATCGGCCCTGGCACCGGGGTGGCGCCGTTTCGCGGGTTCCTGCAGGAGCGGCAGGTGCGGGGTGACCGGGGCCGGAACTGGCTGTTCTTCGGCGAGCAGCATCAGGCCACCGATTTCTACTACCGCGACGAGCTGCAGGGCATGCATAGCGATGGCCTGCTGACCCGGTTAAGCCTGGCGTTCTCGCGGGATCAGGGCGAGAAGATCTACGTCCAGCACCGTATCGAACAGCAGGGGGCCGAGTTGTGGCGCTGGTTGCAGGAGGGCGCGCGGCTGTACGTTTGCGGCGACGCCACGCACATGGCCAAGGATGTCGACGTCGCCCTGCGGCACGCCATCGCATTGCACGGCGGGATGAGTGAGGAGCGCGCGGCGGAGCAATTGCGTCAGCTGGCCGAGCAGAAGCGCTATGTGCGGGATGTGTATTGAGCGGCGTCTAGCCAGGCCTGCATCGCTCAGTAGCCTTTATTCCGCGCAATGGCCCCGTGCATCGCTTCGCCGCGTTGGTGACGTCGGATGTTGCTCAGGAGCACGTCAAAGGCGGTGTCCGGAGAGGTCATGGCGCCGATGTGCGGGGTCAGCCAGATACGTGGATGCTGCCAATACGGGTGGTCGGCGGCGGGCGGCTCATCGTTGAGCACGTCCAGAATGGCATGCCCGATCTGCCCAGAGGCCAGGGCTTCCAGCAAGTCCGCTTCCACCAGATGACCGCCGCGTCCGAGGTTGATCAGGCGGGCCCCCTGGGGCAAGGCGGCGAAGGTCCGGGCATTGAGAATGCCACGGGTGTCGTCAGTGAGTGGCAGCAGACAGATCAGCAGGTCGCATTGACTCAGGAATGGCAGCAACTGCGCCTGGCCGGCAAAACACTGCACGCCGTCGATATGCTTTTGCGAGCGTGCCCAGCCGCTCAGGCTGAACCCGAACGGGCGCAAGGCTTGCAGCGCCGCAACGCCAAGGTTACCCAGCCCCAGTACGCCGACCCGCCGTTGCCCGGCAGACAGCAGAGGGCGGGTTTGCCACTGGTTCTGCCGTTGCTGCTCCAGGTAGACCGGTATTTCTCGATGCAGGCTCAGCACCGCGAAGCACACGTACTCGACGATACCCTGGGCGATGCCCGGATCGAGCATGCGCACCACGTCAATGGCGTGCGGGAGCGTGCTCAGGTTGAACTGATCGACCCCTGCCGAGGTGGCGAACACCACTTCAAGGTTGGGAAACCGCAGGTGCAGATCCTCGGGCGGCTGCCAGCTCGCGAAGTAACGGATCTGCTCGGGATCGCCGACGTCCGGCCACAGGCGCACCTCGATCTCAGGCGCATGGGTTTCGAATAGCGACTTCCAGGCCAAGCCGCGCTTGTCCTCGACTTTGAACAGCAGGGTCATGATCGCTCTCGTCGGCCGGGATGGGAGTTCCACGATGCCTGATTGCAGCAACACAATCTCCTGAATGCACGGCCATAAACGGAAGATTGCGCTCGATTCGGCGGGATGAACAAGCGACCACACTGGTTTTTACCTGCCAATCGATGTTGTCCGCAGCGCCGGTGTCGGTATTCATTCAGTACATGGATCAGGCGCTGGCCAGGCGGGTGCCGTCTGCCGCGCCAGTGAGAGCCTCACGAACCCAGGCGAGATTGCAAGGCACTGTGCAGGTCAATGAATTCGCAGGTTGTAGGCGCGCACATGCCCTGCGATAGCGTTTGATCGGTTCATTGTTGGTGGATGATACAACCCCATCATGGGCAGACGCGCTTCGACAGAATGGCGAATAATTCATAACCTCAAGTCATGTTGGACCTGACTAATCGTTGTTTGTCGAGTCAGGGGGCGGTCTTGTAACGTCCAGCGGACCCGCTCGGTAAAACAAAAAATCAGACCTGAGCATGCGCTGGTTTGCAGGGTGTTCAGACGAGGGTTTTTGAAGCTGCCGAACTACTCTACGTCCAGGATGATTTGCCATGAAGACCCGTTTCCTTGGTTCAGCGTTATCCCTGTTGTGTGTGTCGGTGTCCTGCGCGATGCCGGTGATGGCAGAAGAAATCACCTTCGTTTCCCAAGGCGGCGTTTATCAGGAAGCCCAGACCAAGGCGATCCTCGATCCTGCGGCCAAGCGCCTGAACATCACCATCAGGCAGGACAGCGTTCCCGACGCCCTGCCCATGGTCAAAGCCCAAGGGGCTGCCGGAAAACCGGTGTGGGACGTCATCGATACCCCGCCCTCCAACTGCATCCGTGGCGGCAACGAAGGCCTGATCGAAAAACTCGACCTGAGCAAAATGCCCAATGTCCAGGCCATGCCCGAGGCCTATCGCACGCCGTATTCGGTGGCTTATGAGTTCTATTCCTCGGTGCTCGCGTACAACAAGAAATCCCTGAAGAAAGTGCCGCAGAGCTGGGCCGAATTCTGGGATGTGAAGAATTTCCCCGGCACCCGCTCGCTGCGCAACGACCCGATGGGTACGCTGGAAGCAGCGCTGTTGTCGGACGGTGTGCCGCGCGACAAGCTTTACCCGTTGGACGTCGATCGCGCCTACAAGCGTTTGCAACAGATCAAACCGGACATTGCCGTCTGGTGGAGTTCGGGTGGGCAATCGGCACAGTTGCTCAATGACGGCGAGGTCGACATGTTGATGATCTGGAATGGCCGCGCCAGTGCTGTGCGCAAGGACAACAAAGACATCGACTTCACTTACAACGACGGCCTGCTGCAGAACACCCAGCTGTGCATTCTGAAAAACGCCCCGAACTACGCCACGGCGGTGAAATTCGTCAACGAGGCGGTGTCGCCGGATCTGCAAGCCAATCTGCCGTTGTACATCGATTACGGTCCAGGTAACCCGGCCGCGTTCGACACCGGCAAGCTGACCGCTGAACGTGCCAGGGAATTGCCAAGCTCGCCGGAAAACGCGGCCAAACAAGCGCTGCTTTCCGAACAATGGTGGTCCTCGCCGGCCGGTATCGCCGCCAAGGACAGATGGCTTCAGTTTGTGCAGTGATTCAGGGTTGCGAGCATGATCGATTACCTCATTCTCGGCGGCGGTTCGGCAGGCTGTGTGCTCGCCGCGCGACTGTCGGAGGACCCCGAAAGACAGGTATGCCTGATCGAAGCCGGTCGGGATATCTGCGCCCGCAGCATGCCGGCCGAGATTCGCAGCCGGTATCCGGGCCGTGCTTATCTGGACGCCGGCAATCTGTGGCGCCGATTGACGGCGCTGATGGGCAAGCATTCCAGCGAACGGCGTTATGAGCAGGCACGGCTTCTCGGTGGCGGTTCGGCGATCAATGCCTTGATGACCAACCGCGGCGCACCGGACGACTACGACGAATGGCAACGCCTGGGTGCCGACGGCTGGAACTGGAACAACTGCCTGCCGTACTTTCGCAAGCTGGAAACCGATACCGATTTCAGCGGCCCGCTGCATGGCGACCAAGGGCCGGTGAGCGTTCGGCGCACAGCGGACAGGTTTCTTTCGCCGTTCGTCAAGGCGGTCATGACGGTGCTCGGCGAGCGAGGTTTGCCGCGCCGGCCTGACCAGAACGGCCAGTGGGAGCCGGGCGTTTTCGTCGGCGCCATCGGTGTGAGCGAGCAGGGGGAGCGGATTCCCACCTCGGTGTGCTACCTGACCGAGGCCGTGCGTCAGCGCAGCAATTTTGCCTTGCACACCGATTGTCTGGTGGACAAGGTGCTGGTCGAATCCGGGCGTGCGGTGGGCGCGCGGGTTGTGCATCAGGACGGTACGACAAGGGACCTATTCGCCCGGGAAGTCATCCTTTGCTCGGGTGCGATTCACAGTCCGGCGGTGCTGTTGCGCAGCGGCATCGGGCCCGCCCGGGATCTCGCCGCTCTGGGCATTGCGCTGGTCGCGGACCGTCCTGGCGTGGGGCGCAACCTCATGGAGCATCCTTCCATCGCGGTGTCTGCGCTGCTCACCTCAAAGGGGCGGACGCCGTTCCCCGAAGAGCATCATGAACAAGCCATCGTGCGCTTTTCATCAGGCCTGCCTGGCACCGTGCCCTGCGACATGCATGGCGCGATTCTTTCGCGGTCCGGCTGGCATTCCATCGGCTACCGACTGGGCACGATGTTTTTCTGGGTCAATAAATCCTACTCGCGGGGGCACCTGCGCCTGGCGTCGGTTGATCCGCAGCAGGAGCCGGATGTGCATTTTGACATGCTCTCCGATGTGCGGGATCTTCAGCGTCTCAAGCAGGCGCTGGTGTTCGGCGCCGATACGTTGTCGGCACCTGAAATGGCGGGCGAGCGCAGCGTGGTGTTTGCTTCCAGTTACTCGCCACGGGTGGCGAAAGTGGCGATGCCTGGGACGATCAACGGTGTGTTGCGCGGCATATTGAGCCTGTTGCTGGACATCGCCGGGCCGCTGAAAGCGACGTTGATTCACGGGCTGGTGACTCAGGGCGTGACGTTGAAAAAGCTGCTGGCGGACGACGCAGCGCTGACTGATTTCGTGCGCCGGAATGTCGGTGGGACCTGGCACCCGTCCGGCACTTGCCGCATGGGCCGAGACGATGACCCCGAGGCGGTGACCTCAAGCGACGGGCGAGTGATCGGCGTGGAAAATCTGCGGGTCTGCGATGCGTCGCTGATGCCCTCCATTCCGTGCGCCAACACCAATGTGCCGACCATCATGATTGCCGAGCGCATGGCGGATCTGATCAAGCAGGCGCGGATGGAAAACCGCTGATCAGCACTCGTAACCGACAATCCCCTTGGTTTCCAGAAACGCGTCCAGACCCCACTCCGCGTACTCGCGACCGTTGCCGGATTGCTTGTAGCCGCCAAAAGGCGCGCCTGCATCCCAGGCCGGGTAGTTGATGTACACGCTGCCGGCACGCAACTGGAACGCTACGGCCCGCGCGCGTTCCAGACTTGCCGATTGCACGTAGCCGGCCAGGCCGAAGACGCTGTCATTGGCCATGCTCACGGCCTCCTGGTCATCGCCATAAGCCTGGATGACCAGCACCGGGCCAAAGATCTCTTCACGGGAGATGGTCATGTCCGGGGTCACGCCTGCAAATACCGTGGGCCGCACGTAATAACCCGTGTCCAGGCCCTCCGGTCTGCCCAGTCCGCCGCACACCAGTTGCGCGCCTTCCTCGATGCCGATGGCGATCAAACGCTGGATCGCCAGGTACTGACGCTCGCTGATCACGGGCCCCATGGTGGTTTGCGGGTCAGTGGGTGAGCCGACGCGATGGGCAAGAGCGGCACGGCCGGCGATTTCAGCGGCCTGATCGTGCAGGCCGGCCGGTACCAGCATGCGTGTCGGCGCGTTGCAGGATTGTCCGCTGTTGCCGAAACAGCCGTTTACGCCGGCGGTGACGGCCGATTCCAGGTCCACGTCGTCCAGCAGAATGTTCGCCGATTTGCCGCCCAGTTCCTGATGCACCCGCTTGACCGTGGGTGCAGCCAGTCGCGCCACTTCAATGCCCGCGCGGGTCGAGCCGGTGAACGAGACCATGTCCACATCGGGGTGGGCAGCCAGTGCCGCGCCAACAGTAGGTCCCTCACCGTTGATGAGGTTGAAGACGCCGGGTGGAACGCCGGCTTCGTGCATCACTTCGGCGAACAACAAGGCGTTGATGGGTGCAATTTCACTGGGCTTGAGCACCAGGGTGCAGCCCGCGGCCAGGGCCGGCGCGACCTTGCAGACGATCTGGTTGATGGGCCAGTTCCACGGGGTGATCAGTGCGACTACACCGACCGGTTCCAGATTGACCAGGGTTTTGCCCCTGGCTTTCTGGAACTCGAAGGTGTCCAGCGTGGCGAGCAACTGCTCCAGATGGAATTTGCCGATCCCGGCCTGCCAGTCCCGCGAAAGGGCCCGGGGGGCGCCCACTTCATTGAGTATGGCCTCGGCAATCTCGTCGTAGCGTTTCAGAAATACCTCGAGCACCCGCGCCAGTAGCGCCTTGCGCGCCTGCGGCGAGGTGCGCGCGAATGCCGGGAACGCGCGCCTGGCGGCCATGACGGCGGCGTCGACATCTGCCTGATTGCCCAGTGCTATGTCGGCAAAGGCTTGCTCGGTCGCAGGGTTGATGACAGGCAGGCGTTCTGTCCCGAAGGGCTCGACCCACTGGCCATCGATATAAAACTTCAGGGCATTGTTCATAAGGGATGTTCTCTGAGGGCACGCGGATGTGGCGGAGTGCGTAGGTGGAGCGTTCATTCCAGCGTGGAAAATTGCACGCGGTCGCTCGCAAGAATAGGCGCGCTATTTTGTATCCGGCAATTTACTAATAGTTGTGTCAGGCATAAGCTCAAGTCATGTCCAATCTGCGCAGAAAACTCCCCAGCTCCAGTTCCCTGTTCGTCTTCGAAGCCGCTGCGCGTTGTGGCAGCTTCACCCGGGCAGCGGATGAACTGTGCGTCAGTCAACCGGCCGTCAGCCGCATGCTCTCGCGTCTTGAAGAGCACCTTGGCGTGCAGCTCTTCGAGCGGGTACGCGGTGGTGCCCGGCTGACCGAAAGCGGCAGCATTCTGTACCGCCGGGTGCAGGAGGGTTTCAGCACCATCGAGTCTGCAATCAGTGAAATCGAGTCCCGGGCGACAGGTATTGAAACGGTGACGCTGTCGGTTTCAACGGCCTTCACCACCCATTGGCTGATGCCGCGCATGAGCCGTTTCAGTGAACGTTTTCCCACCGTCGATATGCGTTACCAACTGATGTCCGGGCGGATCGGCGGGCCCTTGGTTGACGTCGATCTGGGCATGCGTTATGTCGAGTCAGCCAGCCTTAAGCCCACGGATACACTGGTTCTTCCCGAAATAACCCTGCCCGTGTGCACCCCACGCTACCTGGAGCAGACCCTTCGCGATCCAGCCAGAAAGCACCCGCCGACGCTGATCAGCATGGACAACCAGGATCGCGGTTGGGCAGATGACGTACTCGGGTCAGGGCGGGCGGAAAACACCTTGGTGTTCACCGATTATGCCGTGGTCGTGCAGGCCGCGTTGCTCGGTCAGGGCATGGCGCTGGGCTGGTTGAACGTGGTCTCCAACTGCTTGAAAAAAGGCGAACTGGTGCCCGCGACCGAGCGCGTGAAAATGACATTGCGCCGCTGCTGCCTGGTGTCGCCGGGCAGTCGTCCGATGCGTCCGGTGGTGGAAAACGTACGCGACTGGATCATCGAGGAGATGCTGGCGGACATCGCTGAAGTCGATGCGCTGTACCCGCATTTGGGCCTGGCGGCCCGCATTGAATCGGCCCGTTGAGCACGGTGTGTCGTGACGAGTAAAAAAACAGTAGGTTATGCCCCGACGCGCTGCTAAAACAGAATATTGCACGAGGACACGGGAAGATAATGGGGTCAGACCCAGATTGCTTCACCCTCATGACTATCTTGCGGAGCGCCCTATGTCATTCAAGCAGTTCAAAGCCCTGACGTTCGACGTCGTCGGGACCCTGATCGATTTCGAAGCGGGCATTCTCGCCCATGTGCGTGAAGTGGCGGGTGACGCGGGTAAAGCCTGCAGCGATGACGACATCCTCAAAGCCTACCGTGAGGCACGGGCGCAGACCGATTCGGGCTGGTGGCCGGACGATCTGGAGCGTTGCTATCACGTCATCGCCGCCAAACTGGGTCTGCCTGACAGCGACGAAAACGCCAAGGGCCTGGCGCAGGCAGTGAAGAACTTCCCGGCATTTCCTGATTCCATCGAGGCGCTCAAGCGCCTGCACAAGCACTTCAAGCTGGTGGCCACCACCAACTCGCAGATCTGGGCGTTGAACCACATGGCCAAGACCCTGGACGAGCCGTTCGACGTGCGTGTCACGGTGGACGATGTGCGCTTCGAGAAGCCTGATCCACAGTTTTTTGCCTACGCCCGTGGCGTATTGGCGACGCAAGGCATCCTCTTCGAGGACATCCTTCACGTTGCCCAGAGCCAGTATCACGACATCGGCGTGGCCATGCGCCTTGGCTACCAGACCTGCTGGATCGAACGTCGTCACGCGCAAAAGGGCACCGGCGGCACGTTGGAATCCGAGCGCACCGAGCCGCATTATCACTTCACTTCGCTGGCGCAGCTGGCCGACGCAGTCGAAAAAGAGCTGGGTTGATGACCTTGGCGCCCGGTACTTGCCGCGAGCGCCGTTCTTCTTTTTAGCCGGAAGCTGTCCATGACTGTTCAGAGCTTGTGGGCGGCGACCGCCCAACCTTCACCGGCGCTGCAACCTCTTCAAGGAGAGCGGCAGTGTGATGTGGTGATCATTGGCGCCGGTTACACGGGGCTGACGGCGGCACATCACATTGCGCTGAGCGGTCGTGAGCCGCTGATTGTCGAGGCCAACACGCTCGCCTGGGGCGCCAGCGGCCGTAACGGCGGTGTGGTGTCGCCCAAGTTCCGCGTGGGGTTTGCCACCCTGATGGCGCGCTTCGGACGCGACACCGCCTTGCAGATGTACCGCACCGGATACGCGGCGGTCGACAGCCTGGTGGAGATGGTCGATACCCTGGGTCTGAGCGAAGCGCGCCTGCATATGGGTGGACATATTGCGGCGGCGCACAACCCGCATGCGCTGAGCGGGCTGGTCTCGACGGCGAACTGGATCAAGCGCGAAACCGGTGGCGCCTCTTCAGTGATGATCAGTGCTGAACAGGTGCGCGAAATGACCGGTTCGACTCTCTTTCACGGCGGGCTGCTGACGCCCCGGGCCGGCGGTATTCACCCGTTGAATTACGCCCGCGGCATTGCCCGGAGCCTGCATGACCGTGGCGTGAAGATGTACATCAACAGCCCGGCCGAACAGGTTCGCCACGACGGCCAGCGGGTCATCGTGCAAACGCCCCAGGGACGGGTCAGTGCGCGGCAGGTGATCTACGCCACCAATGGCTATTCGGATCAGACGCGAGCCACCGACACCTTGCACCGCCGGCTGATTCCGTTTCGCAGCGCCATCATTGCCACTCAATCCCTGCCGGCCCACGTACTGGCGGGGCTGATGCCGGGGGGGCAAGTGTGTGGCGATACCAAACGCATGTTGCGCTGGTTCCGGGTGGTGGGGGATCGCTTGATCTTCGGGGGGCGCGGCGCCTTTGGCACGAACGATTCCGAGAGCGCCTTCCGCACCCTGCAACGCAGCATGGGCGAGGTGTTCCCGGTGCTGCGTGATTACACCGTCGAGTTTCGCTGGTCGGGCCTGGTGGCCATGACCCTCGATTACCTGCCCCATGCCGGACAGCTTGATGAGCGCAGCTTCTACGCCATCGGGTACAACGGAGGCGGTGTGGCGATGTCGACCTGGATGGGCCGGCAGCTGTCGGCGATGACCGCTGGCCAGAAAGTCGAGCTGGCACTGATGTCCGGCGAAAAATTCAAACCCATTCCACTGCATGCGTTCCGCGCGCCGGGCGTTCGTCTGGCGGCGGGATGGCAGCAGTTTCTGGATGTCATTGGCCGATAAGCGAGCGTCAACCCATGCCTGCGATCCTGCATTACGTACACCCCCACACTGACCGACAGATGCCCGGCGACGCCTTCGCCTTGCAAGGTGATCCCCTGGCTGCCGGCAGGGTCGTGCACTTTCATGACGCCGCCAAAGGCTATGCCGTGGGCAGCAGTGTCAGTGCTGATGCAAACCTCTTGATCGAGGACTTTCCCTGGGTCGAATTGGGCGTCGTCGAAGCGGGCGAGCTGACGTTGCAGGGAGAGGGCTTTCATCTGGAACTCAAGGCGGGGGATTGTTTCGTGGTGCCACGCGGTGTGAATGTCCGCTGGCACCATCGCGGGCAATTGCGCAGGGTGTTCATGGCCTTTCCCGGGCTGGCAGAAGACGGGCAGATGCCGTTGCAACCGCTGAAGATCGATCTGTCGCTGACGTTGCCGCCGAGCAATCCGCCGGCGGCCGAGGTGCTGCTGACCACAACGCCACGCGCCTGGAGCCAGACGCTGTTCGCCACTGCCAATCTGCGGATCGGACTGTGGGCGTGTGAGGGTTATGCGCGCAAACAGGTCGAGCCTGGGTATAGCGAGCTGATGTTTATTCTGGAAGGCGCAGTCACGCTGACTGCCGAGCGCGGCGAGGCCTGTCGGGTGCAGGCGGGCGAAGTGGTGATAGTGCCATCGGGTGCGACCAATGCCTGGGTCAGTGATGAAACCGTGCGCAAAGTGTTTTGCATCCTGAGCTAGTGTCACGCCTGCAGCGCAGCCGATTGCGGCCCCGCGCTGCTCGTGCGCTCCCACGGCATGGGGGCGGAATCAAAAAAAGGGCCTACAGCGAGGCCCATTTTCAGGTGTCGTTCACACGGCTCGAACCAGACTGCGCAATGGCACGGTGCTTTTGATGACCGGTGATTTGATGACGATGTAGCTGAAGTACTTCTCGATGCCGATGTTCTTGTCCAGGATCGACTCCATCAGCTCCTGATAGTGCTGGATGCTGCTGCACAGAAAGCGCACCAGGTAATCGTAACCACCACTGATCAAATGGCATTCGAGCACTTCATCGATGTTGCGGATGCTCGATTCGAATTTCACGAAATCCGACCGCTTGTGGTCAGACAGCGTGACCTCGGTGAATACGGTCACCGAATTGGCGAACTTGGCCAGGTTGACGTGGGCTTCGTAGCCACTGATGTAGCCCGCCGACTCCAGGCGCTTGACCCGTTGCAGGCAAGGGCTTGGCGACAGGCCGACGGCCTCGGCGAGGCTGACATTGGTCATGCGCCCGTCTTTCTGCAGTTGGACGAGAATGTTGATATCGATACGATCCAGCTTCGTTGCAGCGTCCATCGTTCAATCCTCGCAATGTCTAATCCAGAACCGGCACGGTCAGGCGTGCAGCGCCTTTTGATGAGCGTGGGCGAGGTCAGCCAGGCTGGCATATTCACAGCGCTTGCCGTCCATGGCCTGCGGTGAGTGATTCCAGGGCTGGCTGTGACCTCGGCGCAACGTACACACCGGGAAGTCCACCCGCAGGTTCCACGGATCATCGGTTTCGGTACTGCGTACCGGTAACAGTTCTGATCGCTCCAGTCCCAGGCCCTTGAGCGCGATCTCTAGGCTCGTGTGCCAATCATGGCTGCTGGGTTCGATAATCGCGTCGAATGCCACTGGCAGACGGTTGGTCAACGAACGCGCGTCGGTGCCATGGGGCGGGGCAATCAGTATCAAACGGTAGAACTTGCTCAGGTACTGCAAGGCACCTGGCGCGTCTTCAAATATGGGCCATTGGGACGATGAGCTACTGAACGCCACACTGTCATCCCAGCCAGGGGTGATATGCAATTGATAAGCCAGACGCTGATACAACTCGCCGTGAAATGCTGCAGGACTGACCTGTGATCCAGCACCTGCAAGCTCCATGGCCATCTGTCGGTAGGCAATGAGTAAATGCTCGTCACTGATGACCGATTCTCGCTGCACTGCCAACGGTCGCAGGCCTTCGAGAATGCCCCGTTCCCGATCAACCAGGGTGCCGAAGGAAAACCCCAACGCCTTGTACTGGGTGACTTTCATGATTGCTCCTGAGCGATGCGTTTGGGTTCCGTCATGATTGGCCCGAAGCCCGGCGCTGCCTGCAGGTCGGGCTCGGCAACGCCGCCCGGCGGTGGCAGGCCGGGCGCGACGTCAGCAGGCGGCGGTCAGTGCTTTTTCAAGCATCTGCAAGGCCTCGGCCACTTGCTCGGGTGTCGTGACCAGGGGTGCCAAAAACCGCACGACGTTGCGGTGCACGCCGCACTTGATCACCAGCAGCCCGGCGTTGCGTGCCTCATCGATCACCTTCTGCGCCAACGCGGCATCCGGGCTTTTTTTGCCGTCGTCGGCGATCATCTCAATGGCCAGCATGAAGCCCAGGCCGCGCACGTCACCGATGCGCGGGAAGCGTGTCTGCAAGGCCAGCAAGCCCTCACGCAACTGCGCCGCCAGTTTCTCGCTTTGGCTCAGCAGATCCTGCTCTTCAAACACGTCCATCACCGCCAGCGCTGCAGCACACGCCACCGCATTGCCGCCATAGGTGCCGCCCAGACCGCCCGGTGTCGGCGCGTCCATGATCTCGGCGCGCCCTACCACGGCCGACAATGGCATGCCGCCCGCCAGGCTCTTGGCGACGGTCACCAGATCCGGTTTGATGTCCGCATGCTGGAAGCCAAACAGGGTGCCGGTGCGGCCGAAACCCGCCTGGATTTCATCGAGTATCAGCACAATCCCGTGTTGGGTGCAGCGTTCGCGCAGTGCCTGCAGAAAAGCCTTCGGCGCCGGCAGGAAGCCGCCGTCACCCTGCACCGGCTCGATGATGATCGCGGCCACCCGATCAGGGGCTACGTCGGTGGCGAACAATTCGTCGAGGTCGGCCAGCGCATCGTCGCTGCTGATCCCGCGATACGCATTAGGGTAGGTCGCGTGGTAGATCTCGGCCGGGAACGGACCGAAATTCTGCTTGTACGGCTGGCTCATGCCAGTGAGGGTCACGCCCAGCAGGGTGCGTCCGTGAAATCCTCCACGAAAGGAAATCACCCCCGTACGGTTGGTGTGGCCGCGGGCAATCTTGATCGCGTTTTCCACAGCCTCCGCGCCGGAAGTGAACAGCACGCTTTTGTAGTGTTCATCGCCGCCGATCATCCTGTTGAGGCGCGCCGCGACTTCGATGTAGTTCTCGTAAGCCACCACCTGGAAGCTGGCGTGGGAAATTTCCCCGACCTGCCGACGTACCGCCTCAACCACACGCGGGTGACTGTGGCCGACGTTGAGCACGCCGATGCCACCGACGAAATCCAGGTAACGCTTGCCGTCCACATCCCACAATTGCGCGCCCTCGGCACGTGCGGCCACCACCGGATGGGCCGTGGCGATGCCGCGCGGTACGTGTTGGTCGCGCAGGGCGAGCAGGCGCTGGTTTTCAGTCAATGCAGAATTCATCTCGATCTCCGTAATGCCGGGCTGGCGGGTGATGTGATCAGGATAAGGACTGGCTGGAACCACAAGCGCTGAAGTTGCCGGGGGCAGCGCTGTGATCGACTGTTTTGCAGGGGGGTGACGACATAATCGACTGCGGCGGGCTGGCTGTACGTGGAGGGTCTGTGGGCGGGCGCTGTTCGCGATGGGCCGGGGCGATCCGGAACCTGCTCCGCCTTCATCGCGAGCAAGCGCCCTCGCACCGGATGTGACGGTGTGAACCGTTGCGATCAAGCCCCGGCGCGCGGTACGACGATGGTGTCTTCCGGGTGCAGGCGCATCAGCATCGGCGAGCCGATCGGCGGTAGGCTGAGGTTGCCTTCGTGATGGCTGGGCTGACGCAGGCTCACGGTGGGGCCGCCCTCCAGATCAACGAACACTTTCAGGCTTTCACCCTGGAAGACGATGTCCGATACCCGGCCGCGCAGGCGATTCCATTCAGGCCCGGACGTCTCGTTGTCGATCAGAAGTTTTTCCGACTGCAGCGCCAAAAATACATCCCCGGACGGCGGCACGGGGCGGGTGGTGCGCAGGGCGGTGCTGCCGAGCGTCAGGCCAGTGTCGCTGCGCTGCAGCGGCACCAGCGTGCTTTCGCCTATAAAGCTGGCGACGAAATCGTCGGAGGGGTGATCGTGCAGGCGACGCGGCGTGTCCACTTGCACCAGCTGCCCGCCGCGCATGATTGCGATCCGGTCACTCATGGTCAGGGCTTCGCGCTGATCGTGGGTCACGTAGATCATCGTAGCGCCCAGGCGCTTGTGCAGGGCGCGCAGTTCGATCTGCATGGTTTCACGCAGTTGCTTGTCCAGCGCCGATAACGGTTCGTCCATCAGAATCAGCTTGGGTTCGAAGACAATCGCCCGTGCCAGCGCTACCCGCTGGCGTTGGCCACCCGACAGCGCAGCGATTGAGCGATTCTCGTAGCCCGTCAGTTCCACCGTGGCCAGCGCCTGTTTGACCCGGTCGCGGCTCTTGGCTGCATTCTCGCCGCGAGCGCGCAGCGGGAACGCCACGTTTTCGCCGACTGTCATGTGCGGGAACAGCGCATAGTTCTGAAACACCACGCCGATTTCACGCTTGTGCGGCGGCATCAGCGTGACGTCACGCTCGCCAAAATGAATGCTTCCGGAACTGACCCGGATAAACCCGCCCAGAATGCTCAGCAGCGTGGTCTTGCCGGAGCCTGAAGGCCCCAGCAGCGACATGAATTCCCCCGCTTCGACCTTGAGGTTCACATTATTCAACGCCTTGAGGCTGCCGTACTGCTTGCACACCTGATTGACGCTGACTGATTCAAAACCTTCAGTGAAATTCATGAAGCGTCCTCCTTTGCAGAACGGGGGATTGCCCGAAGTGTCTGCATCCATCTGAACACAGGCAATGGCTGTGTTCGTGCCGTTTTTGGCCGCCAGGAAAACATGATGTGCTGCCCGGCGGTGTCGGTGCCACAGACTCTGCGCGATGCTCGCACCGCGTCGTGTGTCAGCTCAGGCCGCCGATGTGCCAGGCCTTGATTTCCAGGAACTCGTCCAGGCCGTACTTGGAGCCCTCGCGGCCGGTGCCCGATTGCTTCATGCCGCCGAACGGCGCGACTTCCATGGAGATGATGCCGGTGTTCAGGCCGACCATGCCGAACTCCAGGCGCTCGCCGACACGCCAGGCGCGGCGCATGTCCTGGGTGAAGTAATAGGCGCCCAGGCCATAGGGTGTGGCATTGGCCAGGGCCAGCGCCTGGGCTTCATCCTTGAAGCGGAACAGCGGGGCGACCGGGCCGAAGGTTTCCTCGCTGGCCAGCAGCATGTCGGCGCCGGCATCGCGCAGTACGGTGGGCTGCACATACAGACCGTTGCCCTCGGGCGCGCCGCCGATGACCACACTGGCCCCTTTTTCCAGCGCGTCGCCGATGTGTCGCGCGACTTTCTCCACCGCTGCGGCGTTGATCAACGGGCCAATGGTCACGCCCTCCAGCAGGCCGTCGCCGACTTTAAGTTGCGCCACTGCCGCGCTCAGGCGCTCGACGAAACGCTCGTAAATCCCGTCCTGCACCAGAATCCGGTTGGCGCAGACGCAGGTCTGCCCGGCGTTGCGGAACTTGCTCTGCATGACCCCGGCAATGGCCAGGTCCAGGTCGGCGTCGTCGAACACGATGAACGGGGCATTGCCACCCAGCTCAAGGCTCAGGCGTTTGATGGTCGAGGCGCACTGGCTCATCAGCAACTGTCCGACCTTGGTCGAGCCCGTGAAGGACAACTTGCGCACGGCCGGGTTGCTGGTCATTTCGCCACCGACCCCCGCCGGCAGGCCGGTGAGGACATTGAACACGCCGGCTGGAATCCCGGCGCGCTCGGCCAGCACGGCCAGGGCCAGGGCTGACAGCGGGGTCATTTCCGAAGGCTTGACCAACACCGGGCAACCCGCCGCCAGGGCCGGCGCGCATTTGCGGGTGATCATCGCGTTGGGGAAGTTCCACGGCGTGATCGCCGCCACCACGCCAATCGGCTGCTTGAGCACCAGAATGCGTCGGTCGGCAGCCGGGGAGGGGATGGTGTCGCCATAAACGCGACGGGCTTCTTCGGCGAACCATTTGACGAAGCTGGCGCCGTAGGCAATCTCGCCCCGTGATTCGCTCAGCGGCTTGCCCTGCTCGGCGGTCATGATCAACGCCAGGTCTTCCTGGTTTTCCATGATCAGGCCAAACCAGGCTTCCAGCAGACGCGCACGCTCTGCCGCCGGGACCTCTCGCCAGGTGGCGAAACACGCCTCGGCCGCCGTGATGGCGCGGCGCGTTTCGGCGGCCTGCAGCGCTGGCACTCGGGCAATCACGCTGCCATCTGCCGGGTTGGTCACCTCAAGGGTCGCGCCGTCGTCGGCTTCGATCCAGGCGCCGTTGACGTAGGCACGCTCGACGAAAAGAGAAGGGTCACGCAGTGTGGATTTCAACATGATCAGGGTGCCTTGAAAGTTCGAGGGAGGTCCAGACGATGGATCCATTGTAAAAACCTGCGCTCAGCCACCGATGCCGAGATGACCTGTCGGACGCTTGATAGATGCTGAATTGCGGCAAATGGCGGCAGGCTGTGCTGGGCCGGTGCGCAGGTGCATGCAGGAGCGCGCGCTATGAATCAATGGCGTCAGGCCCCGGTCGCTGCCATGTAGGCAGCGGACTCAACGCGGCTTGTTACGCCCTGCAATCACCACCAGCAGCAGCGACGCCAGAATCAGGATCGAACTGATCGCAGCGATCGTCGGGTCGATTTCGTCGCGCAATGCCGTGAACATGCGCTTGGTCAGGGTCTGGTTGTCGCCACCGGAGATGAACAGCGCCACCACCGTTTCATCCAGCGAGGTGATGAAGGCGAACAGTGTCGCCGACACCAGGCTGGGCTTGATCTGCGGCAGGGTCACGGCCATGAAGGCGCGGAAGCGATTCATGCCCAGACTGCGGGCGACCATCTCCTGAGACATGTCGAAGTTTCGCAAGCCCGCCAGCAAGGCAATGATCACGTAGGGCAGGGCCAGCATGATGTGCGCCAGAATCAGCCCCGTCATTGTGCTGATCAGCCCGACCCGGGCGTACACGAAGAACACCCCGGCCGCGATCAGGATGATCGGCACCATCATCGGCAGCAGCAAAATGATCTGCAGCGTGCGCACCACTTTCAGGCTGGAACTATTGATCGCATAAGCGGCAGCCATGCCGATGGGCAGGCTGACGAGGGTGGTGACAAATGCCGTGATCAGACTGACCCGGGCCGCAGACATCCATTCGGCGCTGTTGAACAATGCTTCATACCAGCGCAGGGAAAATGCCTTGGGCGGAAACTGCAGGAAGCGCGCTTCGGAGAATGACATTGGCACCACGATCAGCACCGGCAGGATCAGGTACAGCAGAATCGCCGCCACCACCAGGGTGAACAGCATGTGTGTGAAGCGGACATGGCGCAGGTTGGCAAGCAGTTTCATTCAGCGTGCTCCCAGAATGCGTTCGATAGGGATGAACTTGTTGATGCCCCAGAAAATCAGGAACACCACCAGCAGCAACACCAGGCCCACGGCGCTCGCAGCCCCCCAGGCGTGATACAACTCGACGTTGCGTTGCACCAGCATCGACACCAGGATCGTGCGGCCGCCTCCCAGTAATTCCGGGGTGATGAAAAAGCCCAGGCAGATCACGAACACCAGGATGGAACCGGCCATGATGCCGGGCGCGGCCATCGGCAGGAACACTCTGCGGAAGGTATAGAACGGCTTGGCGCCGAGGCTTTCTGAAGCCTGCATCAAGTCCTGGGGGATCTTTTTCATCACCGAATAAAGCGGCAGCACCATGAACGGCAGCATCACGTGCAAGGTGCCGATCACGGTGCCGGTGGTGTTGTGCATCAGGTTCAGCGGCTGGTCGATGATCCCCAGATCGATGAGTGTCTGGTTGACCAGTCCTCGGCGCTGCAGCAAGACCAGCCAGGCGTAGGAGCGCACCAGCACGCTGGTCCAGAAAGGAATGATCACGCAGATCAGAATCAGATTGGCCCAGAAGCCATGCAGGCGCGAGGCGGCATAGGCGATCGGAAACCCCATGAAGATCGACAGCACCGTGACAATGAGGCTGATCTTGAAGGTCAGGACAAACGTGTCCAGGTAAATGCGTTCCTGGAAGATGCGTGCGTAGTTGGCCAGGGAAAACCCTTCCTCGGTTTGCACCGACTGAAACGCCAGCCAGCACATCGGCAGGATCAGCAGCACCACCACCATGATCAGCGCCGGGGTCAGCAGCAACAGCATCGAGGTGTTTTCCCTGCGCTCTTCCCGGGCCAGCGCCTGGCTGTTGGTGAGCGGCGGCTGAAGCGGGTCGTTGCCGGATTCAGGCAGGGCTTTGGCGGGGTATGCGTTGGACATGTCGAGCCTCCGTCACTGCTGTTGGCTGGACGTTGGCCAGCCGCTGCTGACGCCGCCGGTCTTGCCAAAAAGCATCGCCAGGCTCGCGGAATGAAAAGCGCGTGGTGTGCGTGTTGTCATGTAAGGACTCCCGAGGAAGGGGCAGATTCTGCAAGCGAGCAGGGCAAGCGGCTCTGTGGCGGCCTATGCGTCCCAATGTAGCGAGTTGTCGAAAATGAAGCGGTCATAAATGCCCCGCCGGGGAGTGGTTTATTGCGTAATCGACCCGGCTGACGGCATGTCCTGCGTTGAGGTCGCTGGGGCGGGCCTGACGGGGCTCGCCGGGCCTGGACCGCTGGTTACTTTTTCTGCACGAACGACAGCCAGCGCTCTTCGGCCTTCACGCCGTCCTGAGACGCCCACCATTTGGCCGAAAGCAGCGCCTGACGGGAGATATTTTCCGGCGCCGAGGGCAGTTTGGAGACGCGCTCCTGGGGGATGATGCCGGTCTTGAACGCTTCAGGATTGAGCGGGCCATAATCGATGGCCAGGGGCAGGGCGGCCTGCAGTTTCGCGTCGATGGCCTCGTTGACGAATTTCATCGCTGCAGCCTTGTGCGTGGAGCCCTTGAGCACGCACAACGAATTGGTTTCCAGCACGCCCTGGTTGTAGTCGAACGCCACGGGGGCGCCGTCTGCCTGTACCGCCGTGATGCGTCCGTTCCAGGCCTGGATCATGTCCACTTCGCCATCGCTGATCAGCTGCGCCGATTGCCCGCCCGAGGTCCACCAGGTGGCGATGTGGGGTTTGATTTCTTCCAGTTTCCTGAAAGCCCGGTCCACGTCCAGCGGGTACAACTTGTCAGCGGGCACGCCGTCCGCCATCAAGGCAATTTCCAGGGTTGGACGCGGCAGATTGCGCAGCGAACGCTGGCCCGGAAAATTGCGTGTGTCCCAGAAATCCGCCCAAGTCTTCGGCGCCGCCTTGTTCTTGAAGGCATCGGTACGGTAAGCCAGCACCGTGGAATAACTGATATAGCCGACGCTGTAATCGTCCTTGAGATCGGCGGGCATTTGCGCGGCGTTGGGGATCAGCGACAGGTCGAGTTTTTCGAACAGGCCTTCTCCTTCGCCGCGAATGCAGTCGCCGGTCGGCAGGTCGACCACGTCCCAGGTCACTTTGCCGCTTTCAACCTGTGTTTTGATGATCGGGTACGCCTTGGGCGAGCTGTCCTGCTTGAGCGTCAGCCCGAGCTTCTTTGCAGCGGGTTCCAGGATTGCCTTGCTCTGGGCCTCCTGATACGCCCCGCCCTGGGAGACGAAGGTAATGTCTTCAGCGAAGGCAGCACCGGCACCGCCGGCCAACAGGGCCAGGCTCGTTAATTGGAAGGTGCGGATGACATTCATAAAAGGGACTCCCGTGGGTTGGCAGCTTTGAATAATGGAGCCTAGGTTTCGGTCGCCGTCTTGACGCTGGCTTTGAATGATCAATGTACGTGCAACGGCCCGGACGAAGCGGACACAAATCGTCCCGGCGAAAGCGTTTTATTGCGCAAACGACAATCTGCGCGGCATGTCCTGCGCCAGAGGGCTATCACTCAGCTGAGCGCGGCGTGGATTTTCCTTTGCGCCTGAACCCCAACTGAACGAATTTCTCGATCAAACCAGAAAACCTTTGGATACCTGAACTTATCTACCTTTTCTCCCTCTCATGCCGGTAGCCATTGATCGCGGCAGCCTGATAAGCTCGCGGCTTTACTCGTTTGCCCTATTGGCGCATGAACAAGGAATTAGCATGAAACAGCATCGGTTGGCAGCGGCGATAGCCCTGGTCGGTCTGGTACTCGCAGGTTGCGACAAGCAAGCCAGCACCGTCGAGTTGAAGACTCCGGCGCAAAAAGCTTCCTACGGTATCGGTCTGAACATGGGCAAGAGCCTGGCTCAGGAAGGTATGGACGATCTGGATTCCAAAGCGGTAGCGCTGGGTATCGAAGACGCCGTCGGCAAGAAAGAACAGAAACTCAAAGACGACGAGCTGGTAGCAGCGTTCGGCGATCTGCAAAAACGTGCTGAAGAGCGCATGGCCAAGATGAGCGAAGAGTCGGCCACCGCCGGCAAGAAGTTCCTCGAAGACAACGCCAAGCGCAAGGAAGTCACCACCACAGCTTCCGGCCTGCAATACGAAATCATCAAGAAGGGCGACGGCCCTCAGCCCAAGCCAACCGACGTCGTGACTGTTCACTACGAAGGCAAGCTGACTGACGGCAAAGTGTTCGACAGCTCGGTAGAGCGCGGCAGCCCGATCGATTTGCCAGTCAGCGGTGTCATCCCGGGTTGGGTTGAAGGCCTGCAACTGATGCACGTCGGCGAGAAGGTCAAGCTGTACATTCCTAGCGATCTGGCTTACGGCGCTCAGAGCCCGAGCCCGATGATCCCGGCCAACTCGGTGCTGGTATTCGATCTGGAACTGCTGGGCATCAAAGACCCTGCAGCCGTCGCCAACGATGCCGCCGCAGGTGCGGCAGCCACTGACGACGAAGAGCAAGAGACTGCACCGGCCGAACCGGCCGCCAAGAAGTAATCGATTCGTCGATTGTCGCTTGAACAAAATGCCCCGTTTTCGGGGCATTTTTGTGTGCGCGCCAAACAGAGCGAACGCAGGCCGATGGACACAGTCCCAATAGCGTTGGGGCATTCATCATTCGTTTGGATTGTCCGACGATTTCGGCAGTGCATCGATTCAGCCTCCGGCTAGTCTCGGCAGGGGTCCAAGTCAATGCATTTCTGCGTTTATTTTATGTGAGTAAAAAACGCGCGATTTAAGCCCAAGCCCGGTAGGACGGGGGTTTCAGCGTTGAAACACGGCTCTGTTCACAAGGTTATCCACAACTTGTGTGGATAACATTTTCGAAGCCGTTGCGGGTGTAAAGTGGCGCAACTTTTATCATCGGTTTGGTTGAAGGCAACCTGGAGTGAGCATGAAAGCACCTTGGCATTTACTGCGTTACCTGCCGATGGCCCGGCGACTCATGGCAGCAGGCCGGCTGCCGGCGCTGCTGTTTGCCGTGGCGCGCAAAGGCGCGGGCGAGGGCAACCGGCTCGGCAAAATCAAGGACGACCTCAAGTTGCTGCAAGCGTTGTGTCTGGCCTACTGGCGAGGCGAGTACCGCGCGATCAGCCCCAAGGCGATCCTGTCGGTGGTGGCGGGGTTGATGTATTTCATCAGCCCGCTGGACGCGATCCCGGACTGGATTCCCGGCCTGGGCATGCTGGACGACATCGCGGTGCTGGCGTGGGTCATGAAGAGCCTGAACACCGAGCTAGATGCGTTCCGCGCGTGGCGTGCTAAGCAAAGCCCGGAAAAACTGGCGGTGGTGGAGCGTCTGCCGGCCAATCCCAAGGTGCTGGAGCAGGAAAAGGCCAAGTCCTGACGAGAATGAATATAAGCTTGGCATCCCCTGTTAAGATGCGGCCATAGAGAAAAAGCCTACGTGCAATACGTTGCCGTCCTACAGGGGGTTATATGGATCTTCAGGTCATATCGCGTGATGGAGAGCCAGAATACGCGGTCCTGCCATGGGCCCAGTATCAGGCGTTGATCCAGGCGGCAGGGCTGTCCGGGCCGCCCATCACCAGGGTTGTCGAGCCTGTCGCCACTGCAGTAGCGGACGATGAATTACCAGGGCTGGACCAACTGGGGCCGTTGCGTCAGGCCAAGGGCCTGGAAGTGGCTCAACTGGCGCGCACCGTCGGCATCAGCCCTTCCTACCTTGAGCTCATCGAAAACGGCACGCGCCTGCCGGACGCCGCGATTCGTCGCAGCCTGGCATGGGAATTGGGTCTGGCGGGCTGGCGAGGTGAGTCATGAGTGTGCGCATCAGCCGACAACACTGGGAAGCGTTGCTGGCTGAACTGGACCTGGCCCGGCGTCAGCGTCATCTGGTCACCTATCGCGCGTTGCTCGAACGCCTGCAACTGCCTACACCGGCGATGCTGACCCTGACCGCCGCGCTGGAACACCTGGCGGCCATGGACGCCAAATCCGACCAGCCGATGCGCAGCTCACTGGTCATCAGTCAGGGCGCCAGTCGCCTGCCGCGTACCGGTTTTTTCGAGTGCGCCGAACGGCTGGGGCGTTTCTCCGGTCCCTCTGACGGCATTGCCGCTGCGTCGTGGCATGCGTCGGAAGTGGTCAGGGTGTTTGAGTTCGAGTATGCGCAGGACGAGTAATCGCAAACGCCTTGTAGGAGCGCGCTTGCCCGCGATGGCGGTGGGGCAGTTCATCAACGTGGGCCTGACACACCGCCATCGCGGGCAAGCGCGCTCCTACACAGGCAACGCCGCCTTAGCTGTATCGATCACATGAATACTCGCCCCAATCACTTCCTTGGCGTAGTGCTTGGCCTGTGACGCCAGCTCGGCCAGTTGGCTGGCGCTCAGCACTTCACACGCCTCCGGGCGCAGATGCACCACGCCAATGGACAGCGACAACAGGGCGAATTCCTGGCGTTGGCCCTGACGATTCAGCGCCATGAAGCAACCGGCTTCCAGGTGCTCGGCGCGGTAGAAGCGCCGGCACTGGTTCTGGAAATCCTCCAGCAGCAGGTTCAGGCGCCTGCGCCAGTCCTCCGACCCCAACACCATCAGAAAGTCATCGCCGCCAATGTGCCCGACGAAATCGCGACTGGGGTCGATGCGGTCGTTCAGGCACTGCGCCAGGCACAGCAAGACCTCGTCGCCTCGGCCGTAGCCGTAGATGTCGTTGAAGGGCTTGAAGCTGTCGATGTCGACGTAGCAGATCATCGACTCACGGCCCTGCTGCAACAGCCGGGTCAGGCATTGCTGGATCGGCACGTTGCCCGGCAGCAGCGTTAGCGGGTTGGCGTAGCGGGCCTGCTGGATCTTCAGTTCGGTGATCAATTTCAATACGTCGATCACCCGGCCCAGGCCCAGGTACGCGCCGTTCTGCATGATGATGAAATCTTCTTCGATCCGCTGCCGCGCCCGGCTGGTGATCAGGCGGCTGACCTGCTGCAGCGACTGCGTCAGCTCCACGGCCAGAAAGTCATCGCTCATCAGCCGGCTGATGGGTTTGCGCGCGTAGATCTCGGTGGCGAACGGTTGCAGCAGCACGTCCGACAGCGAATGCCGGTGAACGATGCCGATGGGCTGCAGTTGCTCATCGAGCACCGCCAGGGAGTTGAGATTGGCCTGCTTGCGGAAGGCTTCCAGGACGCTTGCGGTCGGGGTCGATTGCAGCACCGCCGGTTGCTCGTTGAGCAGGGCAATCAGATCACTGATTTCTTCGCCCGTCGCCGTGGTGGCGGGGTCGGCCTTGGGCAGCATCGCGCGGGCGTCGCGGGGCGGGTGTTCCTGCGGACGGCACAGCAAATAGCCCTGCACCAGGTCGATGCCCATGTCGATCAGCACTTCCAGCTCTTCCTGCAGCTCGATGCCTTCGGCGATCACCAGCGCCCGCGAGGCCCTGGCCATTTGCAGCATGGAGCCCACGAATTCGCGCTTGACCGCGTCCTGGTGAATGCCGTCGATGAAGTGCCGGTCGATCTTCACGTAATCGGGGCGCAATTCGGACCACAGGCGCAGGCTCGAATAGCCCGCGCCCAGGTCATCCAGCGCGATGGAAAAACCCATGTCGCGATAATGGTGTAGCGCGTTGTACAGCAGGCCGAAGTCGTCGGTGGGGGTCTGTTCGGTCAGCTCGATGACCACGCGGCTGGGCGGGATGCCGTAGCTGTCCAGCAACTCCAGCGTGCGCCCCGGCGGGTGGGAGGGTTCGAGCAGTGATTCGGGGGAGATGTTCAAGAACAGCTTGCCCTCAAGCCCCTGCTGGCTGAAGCGCCGACAGGCCGAGTCGCGGCAAGCCATTTCCAGTTCACTCAGGCGACCGGCCTGGCGTGCTACTGCGAACAGGCTGACGGGGGAGTGCAACGCACTGTTGGACGGGCCACGCGTCAGGGCTTCGTACCCCAGGATGCGTCGGTCAGACAGCGACACAATCGGTTGAAACAGGCTGTGCAAGTCGCCCTGAGCCAGAATCGAACTCAGGGCGCTCAGCTGTTCAGTGACGGTCATGGCAATCTCGGGGCAAGAAAAAGGGGCTCGGCGTGTGCGCCGAGCCCCCGTATTTCACGACAGCTTCATGACTGCTTGATGACGATTGCTATTACATCGCCATCTTTTTCATCAAGTTTCACCTGATGCGGCATGACTACCGTCTTACTTCTTTGCAACGGTGCCGCTCAAGCCCAGATAGTCGATGAGGATACGCCCGGTTTCTGACAGATACGCGTCATCTTCGGGTTTGGTTTTGTCATCGTCGACCGGCAGCGCGTCTTCGTCTTCTTTCTTCAGTTCCTTGAGCGGGTCTTCACCCTTGGCCTTGCGGCGGATGTTTTCCATGCTCAATTGCTGGTTTTCAATGTCGGTGTGCTCGGTGCGACGCACGCTTTCATTGAGGCTGACGGTCTTCTCGGCCATCAGCTTCTTGGCCAGCGCCAGCTTGTCTTCGATGAACACGAACTCGGCGTCTTTGGCCGAGCGCACGTCATGGCGCGACTGCAACTGGGCCAGGAACGGCTTGAACGGGTCAACCGCAGGCTTGATCGCAGGCTTGATGGTGTCGTAGGTCATGGCCTCCGGCAGCGCGCTTTCACCGATCTCCTTGGTGTCGATGATCGACGGGTACGCGATGTCAGGCAGTACGCCCTGATGCTGGGTGCTCTGGCCGGACACCCGATAGAACTTGGCCAGCGTCAGTTTCAGCTCGCCGTGGTTCAGCGGCTGAATGGTCTGGACCGTGCCCTTGCCGAAGGTCTGGCCGCCGATGATCAACGCGCGGTGGTAGTCCTGCATGGCGCCGGCGAAGATCTCCGAGGCCGAGGCGGACAGACGGTTCACCAGCAAGGCCATCGGGCCTTTGTAGAACGCGCCTTTGTTTTCGTCTTCCAGCACGTCCACTTTGCCGTCTGCGTTACGCACCAGCACGGTCGGGCCCTTGTCGATGAACAGGCTGGTCAGTTCGGTGGCTTCCTGCAACGAGCCGCCGCCGTTGTTGCGCAGGTCGATGACCACGCCGTCAACCTTGTCGCCTTGCAGCTCGGTCAGCAGCTTTTTGACGTCGCGGGTGGTGGACTTGTATTCCGGATCGCCTGCGCGGTACGCCTTGAAGTCCAGGTAGAAAGCCGGGATTTCGATCACGCCCAGCTTGTAGTCCTTGCCGTCCTGGTTGAGGTGCAGGATCGACTTCTTGGCCGCCTGCTCTTCAAGCTTCACCGCTTCGCGGGTGATGGACACGATTTTGCTGGTCTGATCGTTCGGGCCGTTGCTGGCCGGAATCACTTCCAGGCGCACCACCGAACCTTTCGGACCGCGAATCAGTTTGACCACTTCATCCAGACGCCAGCCGATCACGTCGACCATCTCTTTGTCGCCCTGGGCCACACCGACGATCTTGTCGGCCGGCGCGACCTGCTTGGTCTTGGCCGCCGGACCTGCCGGGACCAGGCGCACGATCTTGACGTTGTCGTTATCGCTCTGCAGCACAGCGCCGATACCTTCCAGCGACAGGCTCATGTTGATGTCGAAGTTTTCCGCGCTGTCAGGCGACAGGTAGTTGGTGTGCGGGTCGTAGGACATGGCGAAGTTGTTGGTGTACGCCTGGAAGATATCTTCGCTGCGGGTCTGGGCCAGGCGCGACAATTGATTCTTATAGCGCTTGGTCAGGGTTTCCTGAATCTTCGCGGGCTCTTTGCCGGCGATCTTCAGGCGCAGGACTTCATCCTTGACGCGTTTGCGCCACAGGTCGTCCAGTTCGGCTTCGTTCTTGGGCCAGGCGGCGTCCTTGCGATCCACCAGCAAGGTTTCTCTGGACGTCAGGTCGATCTTGTCGACGCCTTTGTCCAGTTCGGCCAGCGCAAAGTCCAGACGCGACTTGATGCGGTCCAGGTAACGCTTGTAGATGACGAAGCCCGGTTGCAGATCGCCGCTCTTGAGGAAGTCGTCGAATTGCGTGCGCCACTTGTCGAACTCAGCGATATCGCTGGCCAGGAAGTAGCTGCGGGAAGGGTCGAGCAGTTTCAGGTAGCTCTGGTAGATGATCTCAGAGCGCTTGTCGTCCAGAGGCGGCTTGCTGTAGTGGTGCCGCTTGAGCAGTTCCACCACATTGAGGCTGGCAATCACCTCGTCGCGATCGGGCTGAAGATTATCCCAGCTGTTGGCAGCAAAGGTGTTGGCTGACATTGGCAGGACACTGAGGCCAATGAGCAAAGCAAGCGTGCTGGGCAAAAATTGCTTCATGCTGATTCGACGCGGGGACAATTGATAACGCATATTAGGCCGTCTTTAAGGTCGCCGGTTCCGTCTCTACGCTCGTGACGTTTCACTCAGCCTGATGCGGAACCCGGTCGCATAATGCAAAAAGCCCGAATGCCTGTTAGAGCACATCGGACTCAGTCGAGAACTCACTATGGAGGCACCGTGAAGGCATTGCAAGGCGTTGAAGGTCAAGTGGAATGGGTCGAACAGCCGTCGCCGACGCTGGATGTCGGTCAGGTTCGCATCAAGGTGGCGGCGGCGGGGCTCAACCGCGCCGATTTGCTGCAGCGCGCCGGGCTGTACCCGCCGCCGCCGGGCGTCACGGAAACGCTCGGCATGGAGTGTTCCGGGGTCATTGCCGAAGTCGGTTCGGGCACGTCCTGGCAGGTGGGAGACCGGGTTTGCGCGCTGTTGGCGGGCGGGGCGATGGCCCAGGAAGCGGTGGTCGATGCGCGACATGTGTTGCCGGTGCCCGACGGCATGTCGTTGCAGGAAGCGGCCGGGATTCCGGAAGTCTACGCCACCGCCTGGCTGAACCTGTTCCAGCTGGCGGCGCTCAAGCCCGGGGAAAAAGTTTTGCTGCACGCCGGCGCAAGTGGAGTTGGTTCAGCTGCCATTCAGCTTTGCAAGGCGTTCGGCAATCCGTGCTGGGTGAGCGTTGGCTCCGCCAAACGGCTGGCGTACTGCGAGGCGTTGGGTGCGCAGGGCGGGGTCATCCGCGGCGACAGCCTGGACAGCCTGAGTGATTTCGCGCCGTTCAACGTGGTGCTCGATCCAGTGGGCGCCAACTACGCCGCCCTGAACCTGAAAGTGCTGGGTGTCGACGGTCGGCTGGTCCTGATCGGGCTGATGGGTGGGCGCAAGGCCGAGGTGGACATGGCGCTGGTGCTGGGCAAGCGCATTCAGATTCTGGGCTCGACCCTGCGCAGCCGCGACGATCAATTCAAGGCCGACCTGTTGACCGACCTGGGGCAGCACGTCTGGTCGCTGTTCACCGAAGGCCGCCTCAAGCCGCAACTGGCGCGCACTTTCCCGATCACCGATGCAGAAGCAGCGTTTGCCGAGCTGGCCAGCAATCAGGTGTCGGGCAAGGTAGTGCTGGTGATTGATGAGCATCTGGTCTGACGTTCTGCTTCCTGTTCGGGCGCTCTTGGCAACGCGGTCCTAACCGATAAACGGTGGCCAAAACTGTCATTTCTGACAGTAGCCAGACGGTCTGGATGGGTTCTCAATAAAGCCTTGTTGCGCGGTCCATGTCGGCGTTTGCCGGCTGGCTGCGCTTCATTGCCAAGGATGAGGACACATGACCAGGGATAGGAAAAAACAGTCACCCGGCTGGCAGGAAAGCATCGGTGCGAATGCCAATCTGGCGGCACCGACAGTGCCCGCGATCATCGACCAGAACGACCCTGATGGCCTCGTTTTCACCGGTACGCACCTGAGCGACCTTGAGGTGTTGGTGCCACTCTGGCCGAACACCGCTGATCCCGGAGAGACAGACATTCTGGCGCTTTACTGGAGCGGGGCCGCTGGCGCTCCGGTCGCCAGCCAGCGCTTCGACGGTCCAGTGGATCCCGCGCTGTTTCCGTATTTGTTGAGGCTGGACAAGAACCTGCTGCAGCCCGACGGACGCTACGAAGTCTGGTACACGGTCGAAGACGACACTGGCGCCGTCGCCGGTTCCGACCACCGCACGCTGACCATTGATACTCGCCCGCCCAGCTACAACCAGCAATTGCAGGCGTTGCTGTTGCCGGCTGATCTGACGGGCGGACTGATCAACGAGGCGTATCTGGCCACCCATAACGACGAAGTGGAATTTCGACTGCCCAGCCCGGTGTATCTGGACGCGGCAGAGGGGGATGTCGTCGACCTGTATTGGTCTCAGGACAACCCGCCCACCTCGGCTGCTGTCGCCACCACCACGGTGACTCAGGCGCAGATCGATGCCGATGACATCCGGATCCGGCTGCCTGGCAGTGTCATTCGCAGCCCCGACCGGGATGGCAATTTTTACGCGACGTACAAAGTACGTGATCGCGCGGGCAACGAGACCCCGACTTTTTCCCGTGAGACAGCGGCGACGTTGGCGCTCAAGCCCCTGCCGGGGGGTGACCTTCCAGAGCCCGGGTTTCCGGATGCCACGATCTATGGGTATATCCATTGTGAGCACGAACCCTGGAACGGCGTTCGGGTCAGGATTGGTTTCGTCAGTAACCTGTTCGAGTTTCAGGACCAGATCACCCTGTACTGGCAGGGGTACCGGACGCTGAATGGCAACGATCCCATTGCCGGCACCGAAGGTGTTTTTGCGAGGACCGTCAGCGTACAGAACGTGACAGAAGGTTATCTGGACATCCTCGTTGAACCCTACATCCCTCATATCGAGCCCATCACGGAAGGATCGGCGATTGCCACGTACCGCTTGACCAAGGTCAACGGGCAGTCGGGTGCTTCGTATGAAGGGTTGGTGAAGATCAACCGCATGCTGCCCAGCGGGGAGCTCTGTGGCCCAGTGCTGCCGGTCGGTACCTCTGCTGCCCGGGTGGAGGGCGGATGCAGCCTGTGTCAAAAAATCCGTCGCTTTCTCACGCACCTGTTTCGAGCACTGGGGCGTGGCGGTAGAGGGAACTGAAGCAAGCAACACCCAGGACGCGTCGGGCTCGATCGGCGCGCTTCAACTCAAGGAGAGACGAAATGAGTTACCCATCGACAAAGCGCCCCAACGTGCTCGCAAACGCGCTTGCTCGCACCGTCAACCAGCTCAAGAAGCAGAAAAGAAACCGTGCCGGTGTGCTGGCGCTAGATGCTCCAATCCCCCCGGATTGGTGGCCGGGTGAGCCGGAATTTGCAGGACTGGTGCCTAAGGAGGATCAGGAAAAGGACATGGAGATCCGGGTCAACATATGGCCAAACAGTGCCCAGCAGGGTGAAACGGATGTGCTGACCTTCCAATGGAAACCGTCAAGCTCAAGCAATTGGCAGAATGCGCAGGCACCGCAACCAATCCAGGGGCCGCTGAATCCGGCAGACTTCCCCATGGCGTTGCAGTTGGATAAGGTCAATTTTACACAAGAGGGCACGTTCGACTTGCGTTACCAGGTGACTATCGATGCCGGGACTACTACTGATTCTGAGATCACCCAGTTCATCATCGATAAAACCCCGCCAAACGCTAATCAATCAGCGGGCGCGCCGACGTTTGTTGATCCAGTGATCATCTCCGAGGGCGTCACCAATGACTATCTGGTCACCAACGGGGGGGTGAATATCTTCATCCCAACGTATAACGATCAACAGCTGGGCGACTCTGTTCAAATTTTTGTCCATAACCCCGGTAGCAGTCCAACCCAGCCCAACTACAGCGCCGAGTTCGACGCTAATCGCGAGATACAGATACCCGCCACTGCGTTTGCCGGCCTGCTGGACGGGGTCATTTACGTGGCTTTTCGCCTGGTGGACAAGGTCGGCAACCTCGGACCTGAGTCCCTGAATGCAACAACCGGTCTGTTCATCAATCCGCTACCCAATGCGCCCTTGGCGGCTCCCACCGTCCCCAGGATTGCTGATGACAGAATCCTGCATCTGGACGATGTGGCGTTGGGGGAGGACCTGGTTGAAATAGAACTGTATGACAACTGGCTGGAAGGCGATGTGCTGACCCTGACCTGGGGCCTGGGTGGCGCCCCTGTGGCCCACACGATGACATCTGCCGATGATCCGATCGTTCTGAACGTCTCGTACAGGTCGGTTTTGGCGCCGGCCTATGGTACTGCGACCGGTGTGTTACCCACATCGGTGAGTTACACCGTCAAACGCGGGAACAAGGTTTTTGACTCTGATGTGGCAACCATTGATGTCGACTTCTTCGTGCCCGGCCCCGTGAATCCCGACCGCCCGGACCCGGTCAACACCAATCTGCCGAGAGTCACTGTGCGGGGGACCGGTGTCTCGCCCGAAGATAACGTGTTGAACGCCGACGATGCCGGCCTGCCAGTGGAGGTAACGTTCGATCTTTATACCCCTATCGGAAATGGCGAAGAGCTGCTGCTCTATTGGTATGCATTAGGCGATATTAATAAAGTCGGTACGTTAAGTCCGGTGACCGGTACAGCTGGCGACCCGTACACATTCACCGTAATTTGGGACTCCATCAAGGATTTGCCAAGCGGCACGCAAGTGCCGGTGTTCTATACCGTTGGACGAGTGGGTAGTACTGACAATGTCGAGTCCTGTGTGCCGACGCTGGTGGATGTGAGCGCAGCCTTGCCCATCCAGCTTGCCGATCCCGAATTTCCTGATGCAGGGGTCGCCGGGGATGGCTCGCCTATCCTGAACTGCACATCCTTTATAGGACCTGATCAGCATGTGCTAGTCGTCATCCCGCCCAACGATCCCCTGCTGGCCGGTGGGGAAGTTGTGGACTTCACATGGCAGTGCTTCACTGACAAATTCGGGCAGGATGCGTCGGGTACGCCCCAGGAGTTCACAAAGACGCTGACCGTTGACGAAGCGACCAATGGTTTTGAGCTGGAACTTGAGCCATTCGACGATTACATTCTGCCCGTTGGCCGCAACGGGTCAATCACGCTGACATACGTGTCGCAAACCGCACCGCCCATGGAGGGCACCATGCTCATCAGGGCAGCGGCCATGGATGCTGCAGGGGTCTGCGAGCCGAACGCTCGCCGCAACGCGCGGGGGAGATGCGGCTGTTGAACACTCGATCTGAAGAGCGGCGCTTACCGTCCGCCTTGCACGTGTATTAAGGCCGCCCTGTGCGGCCTTTTTCTTTTATTTATAAATTCACGACGGCTAAGCGATAAAGGGTATTAGAGCCTTCATTGTAAGACGCTACGCTCAACACGTTAGGAAAAGTCCTACATAGATTAGGAATCGAAGAATGTAGTCTTCGCGCCTTTATTCCTACGGCATATTTCAGCAGTTCCGTGGGATGGCGTTACTTCCAGGGAGTTGGTCATGACTGAATCACGTTTTATATTCCCCCGATATTTCAAACCCGGCACCTTTATCAGCCTTGCACTGTGCGTAAGCGCTGCTGTCCAGGGACGTGTGTTGTTACCCGATGAGAGCGCGGTCGTGAGTCAAGGGGATATACCTGAGAGCTGGACCATGGCGTCCGGCTCTGTTCTGACCGTCAACAGCGGCGCACAGGCGCTGGGCATCTCCGTCGGTGGCCCCGGCGCTGTCCTCAATCTCAACGCCGGCAGTTCAACCCAGAGTATCGATCTGACCGCTAATGGCACGGTGGCCAACATCACCGGCGCCAGCATCATCGCAAGCAGCGGTTCCAACGCGCTGACGCTGGGCGGCAGTTCGGCCATCCTGACCGATGCCAGCGTGGTCAGTGCAAACGGCCTGGGGCTGTTCGGCTCGCAGGCTGCAACCGGTCCCGGCAGTTCATTCCTTATCAACGGCGGCAACATCAGCGGCGGGACCGGGGGCGCATCGCTGTCTTTTGGCAGCGTACTGGACGCTACCGGTGCAGTCATCACGGGCACGGGTGCCAACAGTTATGGCATTCGGGGTTTTGGGTCGGCTATCACGCTTCGAAACAGCACTGTCAGCGGCGGTCTGAACGGCATCCTCTACCGGGTGGACACAGCCAATGTGCGAGAAGGGACCGTCACCGTCGAGGGCACGCATGTCGAAGGGGGCAGCGGCGCGGCGATTCGCCTCAACGGCCAGGGCGGCGGGCTGGTCGCCAACCTCAACTTGCTCAATGGCACGACCCTGACCGGCGGCAATGGCAATGCGCTGGAGATCGACAGCGGCGCTGTTGCAAATGTATTGCTGCAAGCCAGTGCAGTGGAAGGTGATATCGCCATCCTGACCGGAAGCAATGCGAACCTGGCCTTCAACCAGGGCCAGTTGATCGGCAACATTTCCGCAGATGCGACCAGCAGCGGCACCCTGGGGATGATCAATGGATCGGTCCTCACCGGCGACGTCACGGGCATCGACTCCGTCCTCCTCGATGCGAGCGCGATCAATGGCAATGTCACCTCGGCGACCGGCGCCGGTCTTGTGGCGTTGAATAACGGTTCCACACTCAATGGCAACATCAGCAGCGACAACGTCAGCCTCGACGGCAGCGCCATGACTGGCGATATCACCTCGACCTCCGGCTTAGGGGTCGTGTCGTTGGCGAACCGTTCAACGCTCAATGGCAACATCAGCAGCGACAACGTCACCGTCGATGCCAGCGGTATGACCGGGACGATTACCTCGACCTCCGGCGCGGGTGTCGTGTCTTTGAATAACGGTTCAGCGCTCGATGGCAATATTGTCAGCAACACGGTCAGCCTTGTGGCGAGTCGCGTGACCGGCGATATCACCTCGACCTCCGGCGCGGGTGTCATGTCGTTGGCGAACGGTTCAACACTGACCGGGAACATCCTCGGCGACAACGTCAGCCTCGACGCCAGCGGGGTGACCGGTACGATCACCTCCGCGTCTGCAGCAGGGGTGGTGTCGTTCAACAATCGTTCGGTGGTTGAGGGCAATGTCAGCAGCAATAACCTCAGCCTCGACGCCAGCGCGATGACCGGCGACATCACCGCAATCGATGCCGCGAGTACGGTGTCGCTGGCCAACAACTCGGTGTTCACCGGCAACTTGGTCAACGTAGACAGCGCGACCATTGCCGGTTCATCGGTCTGGAACCTGGTAGGTAACAGCCGCGTCAACTCGCTGGCGATGAACGAGGGCGTAGTGAGTTTCGGCGAGGCCAGCCAGTTCTATCAGCTTGATGTCGCCAATCTGTCGGGCAACGGCACGTTCATCATGGACGTGGATTACCTCACCAACCAGCACGACACGCTCAATGTCACGGGGTCTGCGACGGGCAGCCATACCTTGCAGATTGCCGGTTCGGGCGTCGATCCTGCTTCTCCCCAGCCGCTGACAGTGGTGCACACCGATGGCGGTGACGCCACGTTCGCCCTGAGCGGTGCGGGCGTGGTGGATGTCGGCACCTACTCGTACGCGCTGAATTCAGCGGCAAACGGCGCCGGCACTGACTGGTTCCTCGATCCGGGCACCCGCACCGTCAGCCCCGGCACGCGTTCGGTGCTGGCGCTGTTCAACACCGCGCCGACGGTCTGGTATGGCGAGCTGACGTCGTTGCGCAGCCGCATGGGTGAGCTGCGCTTCAACGGCGGCAAGTCCGGCGGCTGGGTGCGCACCTATGGCAACAAATACAACGTGAATGAAGCCTCGGGCGTGGGTTACCAACAGAGCCAACAAGGGCTGTCCCTGGGCGCGGACGCGCCGCTGCCGATCGGCGACGGGCAGTGGCTGGTGGGTGTGCTGGCAGGCCACAGCACGTCCGATCTGGATCTGACCCGGGGCACGTCGGGCATGGTGAAGAGCTATTACGCCGGGGTCTATACCACCTGGCTGGATCAGGCCAGCGGTTACTATTTCGACGGCGTCCTCAAGTACAACCGCTTCCGTAATGATTCGAAAGTCAGCATGAGCGACGGCACGCGTTCCAAGGGCGACTATGACAACGGTGGCGTGGGCGGTTCGGTGGAGTTTGGTCGGCACATCAAGCTGGATGACGGCTACTTCGTCGAACCCTTCACGCAACTGTCCGCGGTCGTCATCGGTGGCAAGGACTACGATCTGGACAACGGCATGCAGGCCAAAGGCGACCGGACGCGCTCGTTGCTGGGCAAAGTGGGCGTGACGGCCGGGCGCAACTTCACCCTGGACAGCGGCAGTGTCGTGCAGCCCTATGTGCGTGTGGCCGGTGCCCATGAGTTCGCCAAAAACAACGAAGTGCAGGTCAACAACAACGTCTTCAACAACGACCTGTCCGGCTCCCGTGGCGAGCTGGGGGCCGGTGTAGCGGTGGCACTCTCGGACAGGCTGCAACTGCACGCCGATTTTGATTATTCCAACGGCGAGAACATTGAGCAGCCGTTCGGGGCGAATGTGGGGTTGCGGTATAGCTGGTGAGTTGGACCCATCACAACAGCCGACATCTTTGAATGATGTCGGCTGCTGATTTTTCAGCGTATACCCACGACCAGACACAACGAAAATGGAAACGCGGTAGCGACTGCGTAACCCTCTGCACCCGAGACGAGGTTCTTCACCCAGTTTTTATTCAAAAAATAGCCGTCACTTGACCAATAAAAGGCATTGCCTTGAGGCCAGCGCCCAACGTACTGGCCATGAATGGCTCGTAACTCTTCCATATTCGGGATCCTGTACCCGGCATTCTGCGCGTCAGTTCTGCCCCAGGGGTATCGATTACTGCCAAACCCTTGGCAAAGCACTACCCCGCTGACTTGAACGGTATATACGCCGGAGCGACCTTGCGCATCTCTCACGGTAATGGTCGAACTGCCGTTGGATCTGGCGACGACTTCCCCGGCGGTACTGACCGTCACGATACCTGTGTTACTGGATGAATAATTGTAGGGCGGTACGCCACTGCGAGGTGTACGGATCGCCGTTGTACCGGCGGGCCACGAGACGGGCAACACATCGGGTCGCCCCGTTGGAACATAAAGTCTGCCGCTCAGGCTGATGGTCGATGTATCTAGCACAAAATCCGGCACCGGCGACTCCACCGTAAAACTCCGGACGTTGGACTGCGGCTCATCCCCATACCTGGCAACCGCCTTGATCCCATGCCCGCCCAACGCCAGCCCGCTGATAGTCTGGGCCCATTCACCAGCCCCTGTGACCGACGCTCTGCCCTTGGAGGTGGAATTGTCGAACACTTCTACCTGCTGATTCGCGGCCGCATTGCCCTTGACCGTCACCGCTGTCTCGGTGGTTCTGCCTCCATTGGAAATCTCCTTCTGGGAATCCCGCACGCTCGTCACGGTCGGCACGGTTGCGGCAAGCACATTAACCGTCCAGGGCGATGAAACCGGGTTGCTGGAATAGAGCGCCTTGGCCGTGAGGCTGTGGCTACCACTGCCCAGGCCGCCGACCTGCCGCGACCAGTCGCCGTTCGCGTTCACGTCCGCAGTGCCTTTGGAGGTCGCTCCGTCGAATATTTCCACCGACTGATTGATCGACGCCTTGCCCGACAGGGTCAGGGTATTGGCGAATGTCGAACCATTGTTGGCCACCGGCGTGCCGGTGGGTTCCACCACCTGAGTGATCGTCGGGTTTACGACGGCCGTGACCGTGAACGTACGCACCGGTGATTCCGGGTTGTTTCCGTAATCGGCGCGGGCTTTCATGGCGTGCGCCGCCACGCTCAGACCGGTCAGGCTGAGGGTCCATTGTCCGCCCGCGTTGGCCCTGACCTTGCCTTGCGATGTCGCGCCATCGAAAATCTCCACCTCCAGATTCGCGTTGGCACTGCCCGTCAGCACCACGCTGGTGTCCACGGTGAACCCGTTGGGCGGGATTTCGACGTTTTTCGAGTCCTTGATGCTGGTGATCGTTGGGGCGACGGAGGCAATGATGGTGAAACTGCGCACCGCCGATTCCGCGCCCGCGCCGTACATGGCCTTGACCTTCATGGCATGGGACGCCACGCTCAAGCCAGTCAACAGCAATGACCAGGTTCCGTTGGCGTCCGCCGTGGCCGTGCCCTTGACGGTCGCGCCGTCAAGGACCTGGACATTCAGGCCCATACTCGCCCTACCGGTCAGAGTAACTTGAGTATCAGCGGTTGAGCCTTTGTCAGGAATTTCCTGGCCTTGAGAATCCTTGATGCTGGTGATCGTCGGTGCAACCGAGGCTACGACGGTAAAAGTCCGTACCAGCGATTCCTGTCCGCTGCCATACAGCGCTTTGGCCTTCACGGCATGCGCCGCCACGCTCAGACCGGTCAGGCTGAGCGTCCATTGTCCGCCTGCGTTGGCCCTGACTTTGCCTTGCGATAGTGTGCCATCGAAAATTTCCACCTCCAGGTTTTCGCTGGCACTGCCCGTCAGCACTACGTCGGTTTCCACGGTGAATCCGTTGGGCGGGATCTCGACGTTATTCGAGTCCTTGATGCTGGTGATCGTTGGGGCGACGGAGGCAATAATGGTGAAACTGCGTACCGCCGATTCCGCGCCCGCGCCGTACACTGCCTTGGCCTTCATGGCATGGGACGCCACGCTCAAGCCAGTCAACAGCAATGACCAGGTTCCATTGGCGTCCGCCGTGGCCGTGCCTTTGACGGTCGCGCCGTCAAGGACCTGGACATTCAGACCCTTACTCGCCGCACCGGTCAGGGTGACTTGAGTATCAGCGGTTGAGCCTTTGTCAGGAATTTCCTGGCCTTGAGAATCCTTGATGCTGGTGATCGTCGGTGCAACCGAGGCTGTGACGGTAAAAGTCCGTAACAGCGATTCCTGTCCGCTGCCATACAGCGCTTTGGCCTTAACGGCATGCGCCGCCACGCTCAGACCGGTCAGGCTGAGTGTCCATTGGCCACCGGCGTCAGTTTTTGCCGTGCCTTTGACGGTAGCGCCATCGAGTATCTGCACGTCGAGGTTCGCCGAAGCGGCGCCCCTCAGCGTGACACTGGTATCGACGGTGTAACCACGATCCGGTATATCTGCGTTATTTGAATCCTCCACGCTAGTAATGGTGGGTATCACGTCTTGTGCCACTGTAATTGTCCACACGGTGGATTCGGGCTGTGTGCCATACAGCGCTTTTGCCTTGAAGGGATGCGAAGCCACTGTCAGTCCCGAAGCGGTCAACGACCAGGTGCCCGCGCTGTTGGTGCGCGCTGTGCCTTTCGAGGCATTGCCGTCAAACAGTTCGATCTGCTGATCGGGACTGCCCTGGCCGGTTATCGTGACGCTGGTCTCGACGGTGGTGCCGCCGTTACTCACGAGTCCATTGGAGTCGACCACCTGAGTGATGGTCGGTGTCAGGTTGGCCACCACTTCAAACCGACGGGGCTGTGAAATCAGGCCGCTGCCGTCCAGGGCATGGGCAGTCACGCTGTAGTTTTTGACCTGCAATCCCGACAGGTTGGTGTTCCAGGCCCCGCTGCCATTTGCGCGGGCAGTGGTCAGGCGTGTATTGCCGTCGAGGATTTCAAGCTCAGCCTCCAGAGTGGACGTACCGGTTAGGGCGACCTGGGTGTCGAAGGTGATCCCGCCTTCAGCGACTTCGCCCTTGCTGTCTTTGACACTGATGATCTGCGGACTGACCCAGTCATGGTGCAGCTTGAAGGTGTAGACCGTTCGCGGAAACTGCACGGTAGCGCTCTCGCTGGCGACGCCGTCGAAGGCCACGTTGCAGACCACCGTCACGCGGGTGTCTTGCCCGAGCCGCTCCAGTTCAGTGCGCAAAACGCTTTGCGACAGGCCTGCAGTCGCCTGGGCACTGGTCAGTTCCACACCGTCGAGCAGCGTGATCGTGTGCAAACCGCCACTGCTCGTTTCCCCTTCGAGCCTGAACCACACTCGCTGCCCTGCGGCAATGAACGGCCATTTCGCCACGGTCGCGGTGCCATTGCCGGTGAAGGTCGCCAGGTTCAGCGTCAGGGTCTGGCCATCGGCCTGGGTGATGACGGGGTGGGGCAGGTCTTTGTCGGGCTCACCGAACGGCAGCACCTTCAGGCTCAAGATGTCCGACTGCTTTTCAGCCATGTAGCGCTTGACCCGATAGCTGACACTGACGTCTCGGCCAATGTTCGCGCCGATCACTGGTGCGGGCACGGTGTATTCAACTTGCCCGGTGCTGCTGCCCGGTTTTTCCTGATCGGCAGGGGACCCTGTCCCCGGAGTGCCCAGCCACAGGAGGGTAGCCAGATCCGGGGGCTCCATGCTGGCGTAGCTCACGCGTACGGTGACGCCATTCAATGCATCCATCGGATCGAGCACGCCATTGTTGGCCTTCAGCACGATGGGGGCGGGAAGGTCGCCAATCAGTTTGCCGATGATCAGATTCAGCGTCGCCGAGTACTGGTAAGAGGCCGGGGAGCCGCGCCTGAGTGTGTACAGCACCCGCACTTCGTTGTTGATGTTGGGCTCGACGATTGCGCGCGGGAGGGTGAAGTCCACCGGTTTGCCGGCAATGGGGGTGGTGATGGGAATAGAGTCACTGCCACTGCCCTCCAGCGGTTGACCAAGCCAGTACCAGGTCAGGGTGTCGCCGACCTGCGTGCCGGTGTAGCCGACCCGCAACGTGATGTTGCCCGGGTGCAGTTCGGGATCGAGTACGCCAGCCTCGGCTTCCAGGATGGAGGGGGCGGGCAGGGAAGCCGAATGTTGCCCGACGCGCACGTGCAGGTGCTCGGAAACGCGTACATCCAGCACCTGCCAGGCGTCGTTGGACACCCGATAACTGACATCCAGCGTGCCGTTTTCCAGCGGGGCAATGTGCTCGCCCATCACCGGGATATAGACCACATTTCCCGCCTCGTTGGCGGTGACGATGTGCTGGGCTTCGTACAGATAAGGCGTGCCATCCACCCGCGTTCCCAGCCAGATAAGGTCGATCAGGTCGCCGTTGGCCATGTACTCGTACACCGGGATTTCCACATGTGCACGTTCCTCCAGAGGGCCGAGCACATTGCCGATCAGCTCCAGAATGCTCGGGATCTTCAACGGCAGGGTGCCGGTGATGCGAGCGAGCGCGCGCTTGGAGGACTGCGTTGGATCACCGTTGGCTTTGGTCAGCACATAAGAGGCCTCGGCTTTCCCGTCGAGGAGCGCGCGCACCCGTGCATTGGGCACGGTGGTGTCGTAGATGGACGGAATATTGCTCAACACGACCGACTCGCTATACGTCTGGTCTTCACCTTGCGCCGTGGTCCCCAGCCAGGTCATGGTCAGCGTGTCGCCGCGTTCGAAAGGGGCCCCGGATACGGGGATCTGTACCGTGACATCGGCGCTGGCCAGGGTGCCCAGATCGATAACGCCATTCAAGGCTTGCGCGATGATAGGTGCGTCCAGTTTCCAGGCGCCGGCCTCCACGGGCACCTTGGTTTGCAGGGACCAGTCGGTGGAGAAATTCCAGACCTCGTCGTACACCTGATAGTGCACCAGCAGGCTCTCGGCATCGCCGGCCGCCAGCACCGTGGCCTGATCGACGGTGATGACAATCGGGTCACTGCCCGCGGCTTCTGCTTCGCTGATTTGTCGCCGCAGCGATACCGATCCCCATCGCAGTTCGAGCGTGTCGCGCGCGGCGCGGCCGGGGTAGGTGGCAATGCTGACCGGAATGCCTTTAGCGGCCCACTCGGCGTCCACGCCGTTGTCGATCACATCCTGTGGCAGTTGCGGCGCCGCCAGTTCTGAGTGACCAGGCAGGTGCGGGTCGCGGTCAATGCCCGCCGGCCGGTCGAGCTTGACCCTCAGACGCAACGGCACCGAGTCCTCAGTCGAGGTGGCGCCAGCACGGGTCAGGCGATACTTGACCTCTTCGGCCCACCCCGCAACGGCGGCACTGCCAGGCAGAAAGAAAATGAGGCGCTTGTCCAGGTCGGCAGCGACGACGTCGTGATCTGCGATCATTACACCGTCCCAGTACACCTCGATTCGATCGCCCTCCTGCATGCGCAGCCAAGGGTCAACGGCGCTCAACATGCCGCTGGGATTGTCTTCCACGATGGCGATGTTGAGCCCGCCGTCACCGTGTTCAACGGGCGTCACCATCCCACTGATCCATAGCGGCCGTAGCGCCATGACAGAGTAGTCACGTTCCAGCGGGGGAAAGAGCGTGGGTGTGTAGCGTTTCATGGTGAGCATCCTTGTTCATTACTGAAAGTTAGCGTGTCAATCGTCGAAGGCGCGGCGGATCGTGATCGGGTGATGATTGCTGCGTGGGTTAACCCCGCTTGGACGATCCATACACAGCCGGCGGGGCTGACGGATAATCAACCTGAATAGAAGGTTGGTTTCCACTAGCTTCGCAGTCGTCTTGGGCCCATGCCTGACGGGTGCGACTGCGAAGCCTTTGTAAGCAAAATGCTAAGTGCTCTGCTTCTGTCCGACGCGCTATATAAAAAATCTGAATTGTCTTAGCGCCGAGTGGGAGCCCCCACTCGTAAGCTTCACGAAATACTGCCCCTTTGTTGAAAGCGTCCGCGTGACTGACCATGCGCCACTGGCGCCGACTGTGACGGTAGCAAGCTGTTGCTGTACACCGTTCACGAGCGCAATAAGAACGCCCGTCTGATTAACGAATGAGACACCGGATATGGTCAGTATGGGATCGTAAGTTAAAGTGTTTTCAGGAATTTCTACCCCATTAGAGTCCCTGATGCTGATGATCGTCGGGAACGCATCAAAGACGCTAAAGCTACGTACTGCCGACTCGTCGCCGTTGCCATATAACGCCTTGGCTTTGATCGCATGAGCCCCATCCGCCAGACCGGTGATTGCGAAGGTCCATTGTCCGTTGGTGTTGGCCATGGCTTTGCCTTTAGAAGCACTGCCATCGAAGACTTCCACTTCGAGCCCGGCGCTTGCAGCACCCGTCACCGTCACACTCGTTTCGACCGTTATTCCGCCGGCCGGAATTTCAGCGCCGCTGGCGGCCTTGATGCTGGAGACAGTGGGTGCAACGACTGCGGCCACAGTAAACCCCCGCACTGCCGACTCAGCGCCACCGCCATATAAAGCCTTGGCTTTGATCGAATGAGCCGCAACCGCCAGACCGGTAATTGCGAAGGTCCATTGTCCGTTGGTGTTAGCCATGGCTTTGCCTTTAGAAGCACTGCCATCGAAGACTTCCACTTCGAGCCCGGCGCTTGCAGCACCCGTCACCGT
>NZ_JBEGED010000001.1:0-27627 GCF_040202885.1 Xanthomonas sp. WHRI 1810A | reverse complement strand
GCCGGCCGGAATTTCAGCGCCGCTGGCGGCCTTGATGCTGGAGACAGTGGGTGCAACGACTGCGGCCACAGTAAACCCGCGCACTGCCGACTCAGCGCCACCGCCATATAAAGCCTTGGCTTTGATCGAATGAGCCGCAACCGCCAGACCTGTAATTGCGAAGGTCCATTGTCCGTTGGTGTTGGCCATGGCTTTGCCTTTAGAAGCACTGCCATCGAAGACCTCCACTTCGAGCCCGGCGCTTGCAGCACCCGTCAGTGTCACACTCGTTTCGACGGTTATCCCGCCGGCAGGAATTTCAGCGCCGCTGGCGGCTTTGATACTAGAGATAGTGGGTGCGACGACTGCAGCCACACTAAACCCGCGCACTGCCGACTCAGCGCCATCGCCATATAAAGCCTTGGCTTTCAAGGCATGCGAGCCTACCGCCAGATCAGTGAGTTCCTGCGTCCACGTTCCGTCAGTGCCGGCCGTCGCCTGGCCCTTTGACTGTGCACCATCAAAGAGCTCCACTGCCTGACTGGCTGGAGCAGTGCCGCTGAGAGTCACGCGGGTATCGGCGGTGGACCCACCCTCGGGGATTTCCAGCCCGCTGGAGTCCTTGATGCCAGTAATCGCTGGCGGGCCCAGCACAGTCGGCTTGCCGACATTGAAGTGGTCGATGTCCGAGTTGCTGGTCCGGTCGCTCACGCGTTCCACCCAATAGGACGCGTCCACGGTCCCGCCGTCGTTGGGCGCGATATCGCCCGCGTAAAGGTTGAAGACCACCGATTTGTTAACCGTGGACGGGGTAAGCGTGATGAAGTCGACGACGTCGCCGCCCAAGCTGCCTTCCCACAAGAACGCGACATCATCGCCCGCCGCCATTCCTGGGTAGGCCGGCACGGTCAGGGTGGTTCCCGGCCTGGCCGGATCGAGCACGCCGTTTACCACGTATGCGACCTCAGGCGCTGGCAGTTCGGCACGTGGCGCACCGACATTGATCTGCGCGGTGTGGGCGGATTCGCTTTTGACGATGGCGCCCTGATTGTCCTTTTCCAGGATGAAGTACAGCTCCAGCGTGCCGCCTTCAATCTGTTTGAGGTGTGTGCCGGACACCGTGAAGTTGATCGGGTACTTGTTTGTCGCTTCTCGATTGCTGATGACATGCGGGTCAATCAGGGGGTCGGTAGGATCGAGGTCAGGTTTCGTGCCGATCCATTTCAGGATGATCTGATCACCTGCCGCCATGCTGTCGTCCCACGGGATTTGCACGGTGGTCTGCGGCAGGTCCGGATCGATTGCGCCCTGCTGGGCATCCAGCGCGACAGGGGCGGCCATGCGCACGGTTTCCCCGATAACGTTGATGAATGCACCTTTGGAGGCGGCTTTCAACGTGTCTGTGGCGTCCTTCAAGTCGTAGGAAAATACCGCCTGGGTTTTGGCCAGTCGCCGGATCTGTGCATTGGGTACCAGTATCTCGAAGATATGCCCCACGCGGTCGATCGTGACCGGTTCCGCTTCGTACATAAGGGGTTCGCCGTCTGCGGTGGTCCCGGTTAATTTGACGAAGATCTTGTCGCCCACCGCGAAGTCGGCTCGCAGGGGCGCAAGACCTTTGAGGGCACCCTTGCCCAGGGAGGCTTCCACCGTTGCTGTCAGTTTTGTGCCCAGCAATGCCATGAATTGCGCCATGAATACCATGCGATTCATCGCCACGATCTGGACCGTTACCGGGTTGCTCCCCAGCGCATCCAGATCCAGCACATTGCCGTCAGCCTCATCGACAAAAGGGGCCTCCAGACGCAGATTGCCGGTATCCACCGCGATGCGCGTTTCCGCAGCCCAGTCCTCGGAGCGGTTCTTGACCACGTCATACACCTCGTAGGTCACCGCCAGCCCGCCGTCGCCGGAGTCGCCTGCCGCCAGAATGACCGACTCCTCCACCATGATCTCGATGGGGGTGTTTACTTCAGCACTTGTGACCGTATGTTCCACGAACCGGCCACCCCAGGAGACCCTGAGATTGTCCTGCTCGCTCATGTCCGGGTACGGTTCAATCGTGACGGGTACGCCCGCGGTGGCGGTGTCTGCATCCACGCCGTTATTGATGACCTCCTGAGGTAAGGTCAGTTTCAACGCCGAATGCCCTGGGGTGTCGCCGTCCTGATCCTGGCCGCCGGGGCGGGTGAGCTTGACCCATATCCTGGTTTCGTCAGACGACACCGGCGTCTGACTGACACGCTCGACGATGTATTTCACCGTGTACGGGCCGGGTTGAAGATGACGGGCTTCGATAAACGTGGTGACCCGCTGGTCGACCTCTCCGGGGACGATGAACTTGGTCACAACGTTCAAGGTGTCCAGCGATACCTTGACGCTGTCACCCACGGACATGTCGGGCCAGACCGGCACGTAGAGCTGCAAGCCTTTGTCTGGAAAGTTGTCGATGACAGCGCCGTGGTTGACCCCCAGCCACGTTTCGCCGGGCGCCGCGGGTGGGCTCGGAAGTGCGCCGGTGTTGCCGGGTATTTCCGGGCCGACAAGGAGGTTGGGGTTAGCGGCCTGCGGCGCTGCGTCATGCGGGGATGTGGTCATGGCGTTGACTCCTGTCGATGAATGCCAGGAGTCATTGGGCGCCGGATAACGGGAATTGGCTACTGTCAGAAATGACAGGTTTTGCTGCCGTCGGTCGGTTTGGACGGCGGCGCCGGAGGCGGGCTGAGACGGCTACTTCCAGTGATGAATCGGCCAGCCGGCCTTTTCGGCGTGTTCACGCAGCGTCGCGTCGGGGTTCACCGCGTGGGGGAAATCCACTTTCAGCAACAGCGGCAAATCGTTGCGCGAGTCCGAATAAAAGCTCGCGCCTTCGAGGTTTTCGCCTTCCTGATCCAGCCACTCCATCAGCCGCGTGATCTTGCCTTCGCGGTAGGTGAGCACGCCGCTGGTTTTGCCGGTGTAGACGCCATGGGCAAGCTCCAGATCGATGGCCAGCACTTCATCCACGCCGATGCGCTCGGCAATGGGCTTGACCAGATGCACCCCCGACGCCGAGATGATCAGAATGCGGTCACCGGCGGCGCGGTGTTCGGCGATGGCCTTGGTGGCGTCGCTGAAAATGATCGGCTCGATGTAATCCTCGACCCAGGGCCCCACCAGAAAATCCACTTCCTCCTGCGTGCGCCCGACCATCGGGTCCAGGCTGAACGCCATGTAATCTTCCATGGCCAGTTCGCCCTTGCCGTAGGCTTCCATCAGTTCATGGTCTTTCTTCATGAACCACTCGGGATCGACCCAGCCCAAACGCCCCATCTGCTCGCTCCACAGGCTGGAACAGTCACCGTGGATCAGGGTTTCGTCCAGATCGAAAATTGCTAAAGCCATTGCTGCTGTCCTCTTAAATCAGTTCGTGCGCAGATCCCGTGTAGGAGCGCGCTTGCCCGCGATTGCGCTGTGTCTGCGGATAAAGGGGGAGCTGACACACCGCATTTCGCGGGCAAGCGCGCTCCTACAGGGCAATCTCGCGCGTCAAGCCACCTCACACAACGCCGACGCTTCGATGTTCAGGGTGACGCGCCTGCCATTGGGGTGCAAGTCGCTGGCGGAACGGTTCAGCACATCCACCACCAGATCGACGCCCCGGGCCTGGACGCGGTAGCGGATCACGTTGCCCAGCAGGCTGTGACTGCGGATCTCGCCTTCCAGCTCCCCGGTCAGGCTCAATTGAATGGCCTCGGGCCGGATCGCCACGCGGCTGTTGATCGGGCGCAGCATCAGGCGGCTGGCGTCTTCCGGTTCCAGCAGGTTGTAGTTACCGATGAAGCCTGCGGCGAAGGCGTCGACCGGCGCGGTGTACAGGGTTTCGGCGTCGCCGCTCTGCACGATCCGGCCCTGGTTCATCAGGAAAATCCGATCGGACATGGTCAGCGCTTCTTCCTGATCGTGGGTCACGAAGATCGTGGTCAGCCCCAGTTCCTGCTGAATGGCGCGGATCTGTTCGCGCAGGTGCTTGCGAATCCGTGCATCCAGCGCCGACAGCGGTTCGTCCAGCAGCAGCAGGCGCGGGCGCGTCACCAGCGAACGGGCCAGCGCCACCCGCTGACACTGACCGCCGGACAATTGGTGCGGATAGCGTTTGGCATAGTCGCCCAACTCCACCAGCTTCAGGATTTCGGCCACCCGCTGCTTGCTTTCATCGGCGCTGACCTTCTGCATGCGCAAGCCAAACGCGACGTTCTGCTCCACATTCATGTTCGGGAACAGCGCGTAGCTCTGAAACACCATGCCGATGCCGCGTTTTTGCGGGGCGACCGGCACCAGGTCTTTGCCGTCGAGAAAGATGCGTCCGCTGGTGACTGATGTCAGCCCGGCGATGCAGCGCAGCAGGGTCGATTTGCCGCAGCCGGACGGGCCGAGCAGGGTCACGAACTCGCCCTTTTTGATCTCGCAATTGATGTCGGAAAAGACGGCCGTGCTGGCGTAATTCTTTTGCAGGTTTTCAACACTGACGAAGCTCATATCAGTCTTTGTCCTTGTTCAGTCGGTTGGCAGCCCAGGTCAGCAGCAGCACGAAGAGGAAATAGGAGATCACCAGCGCGCTGTTGAAGTGGCCGCTGCTGTTACGCATGTTGTTGAGGTACACCTGCAGGGTCTCGTAACGGGTGCCCACCAGCAGGTTGGCGAAGACGAACTCGCCGAACAGGAAGGAAAACGACAGCAACAGGGCGATCATCAGGCCCTTGCGCAGGTTCGGCAGCACCACCAGCACCGCAGCCTGAAAGGTGCTGGCGCCCAGCAGTTGGGCGGCGTCCATCAGGTCCACCAGGTTGATCGCCTGCAGGTTGTTGGTGATCGTCCGGTACATGAAGGGCAGGGCCACGGTGAAGTAGCAGCCGATCAGAATCCACGGCGTACCGACCATCGCCATCGGCCCGGAACCGTACAGCTGCAACAGCCCCACCGAGGACACCACCGGCGGCACGGCGAAGGGCAGCAGGATCAGGATGTTCATCACGCTGTCGAGTTTCGGAAAGTAGTAGTGCACGACGAACAGCAGCGGCAGCACCAGTACCACAGACAGGATCAAGGCACCGACGCACACCAGCAGCGATTGCCCGAAGGCCATCAGAAAACGCGGATCGCTCCACAGCGCGACGTACCATTTGAAGGTCAGGCCGCTGGGCAGAATCGTCGCCGACCAGCTGGAGGCCAGGGAATAGACGAAGGTGCCGAGCAACGGCGCCAGCAGGATCAGGAACAGGATGTAGACCACGATGCGGTGGTAGAGCCCGACCGGGCCGCGTTCAGCGCGAGACATGGTAGCTCCTCCTCAACAGCCATTGATGGACGATGGTCACGAGGGTCATCAGCCCGACCAGAATCATCGCCAGGGCGCTGGCCATGTTCGGGTCCAGCGTGATGTCGCCGGCGACCATGGCCGCGATGCGGATCGGCAGCACGTTGAAGTTGCCGGTGGTCAGCGCATAGACCGTGGCGTAGGCGCCCAGGGCGTTGGCCAGCAGGATCACGAAAGTGCCGAGCAGGGCAGGGGTCAGGACCGGCACGCCGATGTGTCGCCAGAAATCCCAACTGCTGGCGCCCAGCAGCGAGGCCGACTCGCGCCAGTCTTCACGCAGTGCGTCGAACGCCGGGTACAGCAGCAACACGCCCAGCGGAATCTGGAAATAGGTGTAGAGAATGATCAGGCCGGTCTTCGAGTACAGGTTGAAGTCGTCGATGATGCCCGCCTGTTTGAGGATCAGCGTCAGTGCGCCATTGAAACCCAGCAGGATGATGAACGCGAAGGCCAGCGGCACGCCTGAGAAGTTGCTGGTCATGTTGGCGAACGCGCTGACGAAATCCCGCAGCCGCGACGGCACTTTGCGCAGCGAGTAACTGCCCAGGATCGCGATGATGATGCCGATCAGGCTCGACCAGAAACTGATCTCCAGGCTGTACTGGATCGCCTGGCGGTAGAAGCGCGAATCGAACGCCTTGATGAAGTTTTCAATCCCCCAGCCGGCGTCGGAATGCAGGCTGTTGATCGCCACCCACACCAGCGGCGCGATCTGGAAGATGATGAAAAACACGGCGAACGGCAGCAGGCATAACAGCCCCAGCCACTTGCCTCGGCTTTGTGAATTCACTTGAGTATCTCCCTGCACACCGGCTTGTCGTGGGGCACACCGAGCAGTTCGCAGACGGTGCCGCATAGATCGGTTTGTTTGGGCTGCGCGTCAGGGTTCAGGCTGAAGGCGTCGCCCAGCACGAACAGCGGCACTTCCCGCTCTTCCGGCAGGATGCCGTTGTGGGAGCGGTCGTTGTTCATGCCGTGGTCGGCGGTGACCAGCACTTGATAACCGGCGTCGAGCCAGCGCTGCAGGTACTCGGCCAGAATGATGTCGGCGGTGCGCGCACTGTTGCGGTATTGCGGGGTGTCGAGGCCGTGCTTGTGCCCGGCGTCGTCGATGTTCATGGGGTGCACCAGCAGAAAGTTCGGCGCATGGCGCACGCGCAGGTGCTCGGCGTCATCGAACAGGTGCGAATCGGGGTAGTGATCGACGTAATAGAAGTGCCCGTGCTGAATCGGCAACTCGGGTGCCTCGGTGTGGCGATCCCGCGCGGCCACGAACGGCGAGCGGTTATACAGCTCGCTGACCCAGTGATAGGCGGCAGCGGCGGTGGTCAGCCCGGCGTCTTTGGCGTAATGAAAGATGCTGCGCTGGTTGGACAGGCGCGAGACCTGGTTGTGCACGATGCCGCTGTCGATGGGCGCCACGCCCGTCAGGATGCATTCGTACAGCGGGCGGGACAGCGACGGCAGTTCGCATTCCAGCCGGTACAACGCAGCGCGGCCGGCATCGCTGTAGGCCAGCAGATGCCCCATCGCGTGCCGGGCGACGCTGTAACTCAAACCGTCCAGCACGATGAGAATGACGTTGTGTTTCATGTGCCGCTCCGGGTACTTGAATTCGATGTGCAAGCGAGGCCTGGCTGTGATCTGCTTTTGATTCTGGCCGCAGGCCGTGGGAGTCCAGCTTGCTGACGATCTGCCGCAAAGCGGTAGTAAGCCAGACACCCTGGCAGTGTCAGGTGTTTTGCATGTTCAGGTTTGGCTGCCGGTTCCCGGCAGATCGTCGGCAAGCCAGACGCCTACGCCCTTCGGGCAGAAGCAGGATCTCGGTAGCCCACAAAAAAATGGCGCTTCATCCCTGAGGCGCCAACGGGTGTCACTGCATTTCGACGATGACTTGCTCGTTCCACTGCTGAGGCAGGGCTTTCGAGGTTTTTTCCCACGCGGCGGCGTCTTTGATCGGGGTGACGCCTTTGTACTGCTCGTTAGGCAGCAACTGCTTCTGCACGTCTTCCGGCAGCTTCAGGTGCTCGGCGCGGATCGGACGGGCATTGCCGCGCGCCAGGTTGATCTGCCCGGCATCGCTGAAGATGTATTCGCGGGTCAGCTTGGCGGCATTCGGATGCTTGGCGTATTTGTTGATGATGGTGGTGTAGCCGGAAATCACCGAGCCGTCGGACGGGATCAGCACGACGTAGTCATCCGGATTGGCCATCTTGGCCTTGTAGCTCAGGCCGTTGAAGTCCCAGACCACACCGACTTCCACTTCGCCTTTTTCCATGGCCTGGATGGTGGGGTTGTTAATGCCCAGGCGTTTTTGCTTGGCCAGTTCGGTGAACAGCTGCAGGCCCGGTGCGATGTTGGTTTCGTCGCCCTTCATGGAAATCGCGGCAGCCAGCACGCCGTTGGCCGCTTGTGCCGCCGTGCTCACGTCGCCGATGGTGACTTTGTATTTGCCGGATTTGAGGTCAGCCCATTTGGTGGGGATGTCAGAACCGTGCAGCAGCTTCTTGTTGACGATGAAGGCGATGGTGCCGGTGTAGGCCAGAGCCCAGTGACCGTCTTTGTCTTTAGCCCAGTCCGGGACCTGATCCCAGGTGGTGGGCTTGTAGGGTTGGGTCACGCCCTTGGCCACGGCAATCGGGCCGAACGCGGCGCCGACATCGCCGATGTCGGCACTGGCGTTGTCTTTTTCCGCATCGAACTTGGCCACTTCCTGAGCCGAGCTCATGTCGGTGTCCATGTGCTTGAGACCGTACTTGGCCGAGAGGTCCGCCCAGGTGCCTTTCCAGTTCGCCCAGTCGTCGGGCATGCCCACGCTGTTGACCGCGCCTTCGGTCTTGGCCGCGGATTCCAGGGTTTTCAGGTCAGCGTCCGCGGCCATGGCCGATGTGCTCAGCGCGATGGCCGAACCCAGGAGTGATGCCAGCAAAAGGTGTTTCATTCGAAGCTCCTTGTGCACTTCTCGACGATTGTTAGAAGTGTTCGTTGCGGAAGGGTTGGTCTAGGTCAGCAATACCTGAGCCAAGTTAGGCCCGTTCAATGACACTTTCGTGTCTGGACCGTCTTTTGCTGGGGTATGCAAAGGGTGCGCGCTGGCCTGACCGCTAAGCGTAGACCATGGTCAAGTGATTGATATGAAACGTCTAAGCCGCTGGTGTGCAAGGGGTTTCAGGCGGTGGGTCGCTGGCTTGTCACTGAACAGTCATCTACGCTCCCTACGCTTGGCAGCACGCACATGAACCGATGCGCTCGATAAACTGCCCCAAAATAGCGCTGGTCTAGTCCAGGAAGGTAACGCGATGCGCGAAGATGCGCCCCGAGCCGTGACAGTTATCTGCAACGCCCTGCAAGAGCAGATCGAGCATGGCCTGCTGCCGCCCGGCAGCAAATTGCCCGCCGAACGCAAACTCAGTGAGGTGTTCGACACCACCCGTATCACCTTGCGCGAGGCCTTGGTCCAGCTTGAAGCACAGGGCCTGATTTACCGTGAAGAGCGGCGCGGCTGGTTTATCTCGCCGCCACGGCTGGCGTACGACCTGATGCGACGCAGTCATTTCCACGCCATGGTTCAGGCCCAGGGCCGCGTGCCGGAGACAACGGTAATCTCGGCGCGGTTGCAGCCCGCGTCCGCGCAGGTGTGCGAGTTGCTGCGACTGCCGGCGTTGTCCAGCGTGATCCAGATTTGCCGCGCCCGGCGCATCGATCAACGGCTGGTGCTGTACGTTGAGCACTACCTGAACCCCGATTATTTCCCGCAGATTCTCGAGTACGACCTCAACCAGTCGCTGACCGAGTTGTACGCCAGCCAGTACGGCATTCGCTACGGCCAGGTGCGGTTCGAAATGCTCCCGACCGCGCTGCCCATGGACGCGGCGGCGGCGCTGAAAGTGTCCATCGGCAGCCCCGCGTTGCGCATCGCCCGGGTCAACCACGACCAGCACGGCCGCCTGATCGATTGCGACCTGGAGTACTGGCGGCATGATGCGATTCATGTGAGTGCGGTGGTGGGCTAGCCCATGTAGGAGCGCGCTTGCCCGCGATTGCGGTGTGTCATTCAACTCGTTCGGTATTGATCCACCGCAATCGCGGGCAAGCGCGCTCCTACAGGTGCCGTGTTCAGCCTGTCGAATCGCTCTTCGCCCCACGAACCGCACTGACGCTACCGCCACTGGTGCTGACCTGCACATTCAGTCGGGGTGTCGCCAGGTCCATGCCGGCTTCGTCGAGGTAACGCTTGAGCGAGAGGTTGAACGCTCGGGAAACTTCCCACTGCTTGATCGGCGCGGTCTTGAACCGGGCGCGAAGGATCGCGTTGCCCGACTCGAAACTCTCCACCCCTTGAATCTCCAGCGGCGACCAGATGTTGCGGCGCTGCAAGGGGTCGGTGCGCATCTTCTGGCCGACGTCGCGAATCATCTTCAGCGCGTCATCAATGTTCATGTTCGAAGGGATGGCGATGCGAAAGATAGCGTAGCCGAACTCTCGCGAATAGTTCTGAATGCTCTTGATCTCGCTGAACGGAATGGTGTGCACGATCCCGTCGATATCCCGCAGGCGCACGGTGCGAATGGTCAGGCCTTCGACGGTGCCCAGGTGCCCGCCGACGTCCACGTAGTCGTCGATGGCCAGCGAATCCTCGATGATGATGAACAGCCCGGTGATCAAGTCCGCCACCAGCGACTGCGCGCCAAAACCGATTGCGATACCGATCACACCGGCACCGGCCAACAGTGGCGTCACGTTCATGCCCATGTTTGCCAGCGCGACGATCAGTGCGATGACGAAAATGGTCACGAACAGCACGTTGCGTATCAGCGGCATCATCGTCTGCGCCCGGGCGTTGGCCAGGCCTTTGCGCGAGCGGGTGAGGGCGTGGTGAATCGCGTTGTCGCTGATGATCCACACCAGCCAGGCGAACATCAGCGTCGTGGCCAGCCCGACCACTCGGACACTGATGTCATGCCCTTCGCCTTCGGCAAAGCGGATCAGCGACAACCCCCAGACCCGCAGCCCTAACTCGATGAACACGGCCCAGACCAGCAGGTGCACCACGATATAAAAGAAGTGTTTGAGCCGGTCCGAATACAGTGCATGGCGTTTGTGGCCGTGGCTGGGTCGCTGTGAATGCCGGCGCACCAGCCCGTTGATGACCATGCTCAACACCAGCAGCACGGTGCAGATCAGCGCCTGACGCAAGGCGGTGCTGGTGTCGCCCGCCGAGAAAAAGGTCGCGAACAGCGAGACGCCCACCAGCACCAGCGCAGGCAGGTACCAGAAGCTGCCGATGACGTCGATGCTGTCGCTCAGGGCGCGACGTTTCAGGCGGCGGGACAGCGGCTGGTTGCGGATCAGATGCGCGATGGGCCGACGGAAACGCAGGATGAACAGGCCGCTGGACAGGGCCGCCATGACATTGGCAAAGGTCGCGGCGGTGTGCGCCAGGTGTACGCCCAGGCTGGCGATCAGTCGCGGGTCACTCAGCGCCTCGCCGAAGGCGGCGAAACTGCCGATCCACCACAGCGGCCGAAAGGCCTGATGGCGCAGGATATACAGCGCCTGATGCCGGTGCGGGCCGTCGAGCAACGAGAACGCGATCACGCAAATCGCCGAAAACAGCGTGCCCACCACCAGCGCGTACGCCAGCACCATCGCCAGGTCACGGCCCAGCGAAGGCGGCAACGAGTAACTGAGGTAGATCGTGAAAATCAGCGCCACCAGCCACGGGCCGAGTTTGCGCAGCGCAAAGCGCAGCATGTCCACCGGGCGCGGGTGTTGCGGCAGTTCTTCCGACAGGCCGAAACGCAACCGCACCTTGTGCCCGAGCCAGATCAGCGCTGCCGCCGACAGGCCCCATAAACCCAACACCACGGCAAACCCAAAGATGATCGGCCACCATTGATTGGCGGGCAGCATCAGCGCGGCCAGTTCCTCCCGGGCCAGTGCGACTTCGTCTGACCAGCGACTGAGGGGGCTGTCATCCCCGGTGAACTGTTTTTCCAATTCGGCAAACGAGCTGCCGATCAATCCCAGCACGCCTTGCTCGGCGGTGGGTTGCGCTTTCCGGGTGGCGTCGCGCAGCTTTTTCAGATCATCCAGCAGCTTGGCCCGCTGCTGATCGTTTTCCAGCGAGGTGATGACCTCGTCCAGCGATTGCCCCAGCGGCGCCTGCGCTTCGGGCTGAGCTTTCTGCCCGCCGCCGAGCAAGCTCGGCAATCCTGCGGCCTGACTCATCGCAACAGGGAACAGCGCCAGCAGGGCGATCAACAACAGGCGGGAAACAACAAGCAGGCGGGCGGGAGCAATCACCGGGCTATCAACCTCAAATCGGCAGGCGCCCGCGACATTCAGCGGGAACCGGCTGGGCGTCTCGGACAGGGGCGTTTGAGTTTACGAGGGGTGTCCAGCCTTGGCGAGCGGCATTTTTTACCGCCGGGTGCGGCGCGGCAGAGCACGGTGTATGAGGCAACCCTTCCCTGTAGGAGCCAACTTGTTGGCGAAGCAGACGATGCGGTACATCAGCCACACCGCTTCGCGAACAAGTTCGCTCTCACCAAACAAGGGATTTGTTGTTGATTTTGAAGGCTCAACAACCTTGCTTCTGCCCGGAGGGCGTGGGAGTCCGGCTTGCCGACGATGGGCTGCGCAGCGGCCCCAAATCTAAGTCCTCGGCCTGTCAGACGCGCCGCGTGCACAGGTTTCACTGCCGGTTCCCGGCAGATCGCAGGACAAGCCAGCTCCCACGGCCTGCGGCCAGAATCAAAAGCACCCTAGGCCTCACAGTTTGCTGCGCGACAGCGCGGCGTCCGGACGACGAGGGATCTCCTGCAGGGATGGCGTCAGTCGTCAGGGCAACTCGACACACGCATAAAACGCGGTCAGCACCTTCACCAGATGCGCCAGGTCCTGGCTGCCCGCCAGTTCACGAATCGAATGCATCGCAAAGGTCGGCAGGCCGATATCAACAGTGCGGACGCCTAGATGGCTCGCGGTGATCGGGCCGATGGTTGATCCGCAGCCCATGTCGCTGCGCACCACGAAGCTTTGCACCGGGACTTCCTCGGCCATGCACAGATGGCGGAAGAACCCGGCAGTTTCGCTGTTGGTCGCGTAGCGCTGGTTGCTGTTGACCTTGATCACCGGGCCGGCGTTGAGTTTCGGGCCATGGTTGCCGTCGTGCTTGTCGGCGTAATTCGGATGCACGCCGTGGGCGTTGTCGGCCGAGACCAGCAGCGACTTCTGAATCGTGCGCACGTACTCATCGCCTTCCGGCAACAGGCGTTGCAGGATCTGCTCCAGCATCGGGCCGTCAGCGCCACAGGCCGAGGACGAACCGACTTCCTCGTGATCGGTGCAGACCAGCAGGCAGGTTTCTTCGGTGTCGGCGTTGAGCAACGCCTGCAACCCGGCAAAGCACGACAGCAGATTGTCCAGGCGCGCACCGGCGATGAAGTCACCGTTCAGGCCGACCACCGCCGCGCTTTGCGTGTCGTAGAAGCTCAGCTCGTAATCGAGCACCACGTCCGCATTCAAGCCGTGCTCACGGGCCAGTTGATCGGTGAGCAGCGCGCGGAAATCCGCACGCTCGTCGCCGGCCACCTGCGCCAGAATCGGCGGGAGTTCGAGCTGCGGATTGATCGCCCAGCCTTCGTTGGCGGTGCGATTGAGGTGAATCGCCAGGTTCGGAATGACGGCGATGGGCAGTTTGAAATCGATCAGCTGGCTCTCGACCTTGCCGTCGCGGCGGAAGGTGACACGCCCGGCCAGCGACAAGTCACGGTCAAACCACGGGGCGAGCAGGGCGCCGCCGTAGACTTCAACGCCCAGTTGCCAGAAACCCTGACGCTGCAACTCAGGTTGCGGCTTGACCCGCAGGCAGGGGCTGTCGGTGTGGGCGCCGACCAGACGAATGCCGCCGCTCAGCGCGGACAGGCGACCGAGCTTGAACGCGACGATGGAGGAATCGTTTCGGGTGACGTAATAGCGGCCACCGGCTTCGGTGGACCAGGTTTCACGCTCGTCCAGACGCTGAAAACCGGCGCCTTCGAGGCGTTGTACAAGACTGGCGGTGGCATGAAAGGGGGTGGGAGAGGCCTTGAGGAAATCGATCAGGCCCTGGTTCAACTCTTCGCGCATAAGTTACTCCTGACAGCAATGGGCGCGAGTTTACAGGCCAATGCCGGTTGGAGCGAGCGGGGTGATGGCGGGCGCGCGGTATTGATCGTTCCCACGCTCCGCGTGGGAACGCAGCCTTGGACGCTCCGCGTCTGGTGACGCGGAGCGTCATGAAGTCGCTACCACGCGGAGCGTGGGAGCCATCAAACGCTCAAAACGGCGCAGGGCACTCGAATCGCATCCGCTCGCCGGAACCCGGATGCGTAAAGCTCAACATGCTCGCATGCAGGCACAACCGCGGGTACGCCGCCAGCGCCTCGGGATGGGCGTACAACCCGTCCCCCAGCAATGGGTGACCGATGGACAGCATGTGCACCCGCAACTGATGCGAACGCCCGGTGATCGGCGTCAGCTCGACGCGGCAATGGGTGTAAAGCCGCTCCAGCACCTTCCAGAAGGTCAGCGCGTGCTTGCCCACTTCATGATCGACCACATGCCGTGGCTTGGTCGGCGGGTCGTAGCGCAACGGCAAATCGATGCTGCCGCTGTCCAGCGTGGGTTGGCCCCAGCACAGCGCGGTGTAGGCTTTTTCGGTTTCACGGTCATGAAACTGCCGCGACAACTCGCGATGGGTATCCGGGTCCCGCGCCAGCAGAATGATGCCGGACGTCTCCCAATCCAGCCGATGAACAATCCGCGCTTCGGGGTAGCCGTTTTCCTGCAGGCGGGTGATCAGGCAGTCCTTGTTATCGTCGGCGCGACCGGGAACAGAGAGCAGCAGCGTTGGTTTATCGACCACCAGAACGGCGTCGTCCTGATGAATGATGCGGATGTTCGACAACGGCATGTAACGGCCTCGAAGCGGCTGAACGCTGAAAACGCCAACGGCGGTATCCGGCGCCACTCCGTTAAGAGTGACGCTGGATACCGCCGCAGACTACCGCCGGATCAACGATCGGGCAGGGTGATGTTGAGCTCGAGGATCGAACAGCTGCCCTGGTTTTCCAGGGCGACATGCACTTGATCGTTCTCGATGTTGACGTATTTCCGGATCACTTCCACCAGCTCTTTCTGCAACGCCGGCAAGTAGTCCGGTGTGCTGCGCTGGCCGCGTTCGTGCGCCACGATGATCTGTAGACGCTCTTTCGCCACCGAGGCGGTGCTTACCTTTTTATTGGCACGAAAGAAGTCAAAAATATTCATTAATTACCCCCGAACAGGCGTTCGAAAAATCCCTTCTTCTGTACGTCCAGGAAACGGTGTTCTTTTTCCTTGCCCAGCAGGCGATCAACCGCATCGCTGTAGGCCTGGCCCGCATCGCTTTGATCATCGAGGATCACCGGCACGCCCTGGTTGGAGGCCTTGAGGACCGCCTGGGATTCCGGAATCACGCCCAGCAGGGTCACCGCGAGGATTTCCTTGACGTCTTCGACGCCCAGCATCTCGCCCTTGCTTACGCGCTCAGGGTTGTAGCGGGTCAGGAGCAGGTGCTCCTTGATCGGGTCTTCGCCACGCTCGGCGCGACGGGATTTGCTGGCCAGCAGGCCCAGCATGCGGTCGGAGTCACGCACCGACGACACTTCAGGGTTGGTCACGACGATGGCTTCATCGGCGAAATACATCGCGAGGTGAGCGCCCGTTTCGATACCGGCCGGGGAGTCGCAGACGACGTACTCGAAGGTTTCCTTGAGTTCCATCAGGACTTTTTCCACGCCTTCCTTGGTCAGCGCGTCTTTGTCACGGGTCTGGCTGGCGGCGAGGACGTACAGGCCTTCGATCTTCTTGTCTTTGATCAAGGCCTGCTGCAGGTTGGCTTCGCCATTGACCACGTTGACGAAGTCATACACGACGCGGCGTTCGCAACCCATGATCAGGTCGAGGTTACGCAGGCCGACGTCGAAGTCGACGATTACTGTTTTGTGGCCGCGCAAAGCGAGGCCGGTGCCGATGGCGGCGCTGGTGGTGGTCTTGCCCACACCACCCTTGCCGGATGTAACCACGAGAATCTTGGCCAAGGTGAATCACCCCTAGAGGAAAAGGAACCAGTTGTTCCTGAAGAACCCCTCGTGACGCAGCAATACTCGAGCAACGGTGCAGACATGAGCCTTTGACGGACCCAAGTTACGAGAAAACAACTGAATTTCCCGGATTTCCTTCCCTTTGCAGCGTTTTCGCGACGAATCAGAGTGGCTTTGAAAATGGCGCAGTATCCGTTAAAGACGGGTGATGTTCAACACGTCGCCGGACAGACTCACCTGTACCCCGGCACCCCACAGCGGATCCCTGCGCAGGTCTTCGGACACCTTGTATTGCCCGGCGATGGAAACCAGTTCGGCAACCATTTGCTGGCAGAAGATCCGGGCCTTGGTGTCGCCCTTGATGCCCGCCAGTGCCCGGCCCCGCATGGGGCCGTAGACATGGATGTTGCCATCGGCGAGAAGTTCCGCACCCGGACTGACCGACGAAATCACCACGAGGTCCGAGCCCTGCGCGTAGATCTGCTGCCCGCCGCGTACCGGCGCGGTGATGATCTTGGTCGGTTTGATCAGCGGTTCCGGCGGCTTTTCGATGATGACCGGTTTTTTTACTTCACCGTCGGTCGGGTCGAGGGGCCGTTCCCGCGCGCCTGAGGGCGGCAGTACCGGCAGGTCGATGGCGATGGCCGCGGCGATGTCTTCGATGCGGTTGGCGCGCACGGCCAGCGTGCGCAGGCCATGCTGGCGACACACGCGCATCAGCGCCGGCAGGTCGATGGCGCCCTCATTGGCCGGCAACTTGTCCAGCGCCAGCACCAGCGGAGTATTGCTGAAAAAATTCGGCGCCTGGGCGACCTTGGCCGCCAACTGACGGTCCAGCGCCTCAAGGTTGTTGCGCGCCAGCTCCAGCACCGTGATGGCAAGCATACTGCCCTTGAGCTGGAATACGTGCTCCTGGTCCTGCGATTCGATTTGGCTCATGTCGGCATACAGCGGCTTGTCGCTAAAAGTGCCGAGACTTATAACGAGAACGCTCGCGAGTCGCAAGCGAGCCACTACCGATCAGCCGCAACCCGTTCGCCATAACGATGTAGAATGCCCGCCTTTGTCTTGACGGAAGTTGTAATGGATCGCCCGCGTTTTCGAGCTTATTTTCTTCACCCGCGCTTCTGGCCACTATGGCTTGGGCTGGGCCTGCTCTGGCTGACCGTGCAATTGCCGTTTCGTGTGTTGCTGGTACTGGGCCGCGTGATCGGCGCACTGATGTACCGCGTTGCCACCGATCGTCGCGTGATCGCCGCGCGCAATCTGGAGCTGTGTTTTCCGCACCTGAGCAAGGCCGAGCGCAAGCGCCTGCTCAAGGAGAACTTCGCCTCTACCGGCATCGCCTTTTTCGAGATGGCCATGAGTTGGTGGTGGTCCAGGGAACGTCTGGCCACACTGGCGCACATCGAAGGGATCGAGCATCTCAAGCAGGCCCACGCCAACGGGCAGGGCGTGATTCTCATGGCGCTGCACTTCACGACGCTGGAAATCGGCGCCGCGCTGCTCGGTCAACAGCACACCATCGACGGCATGTACCGCGAACACCGCAACCCGTTGTTCGACTTCGTTCAGCGTCGTGGCCGCGAGCGGCACAATCCCGATTCCCTGGCCGTTGAGCGTGAAGACGTGCGCGGCATGCTTAAGCTGCTGCGGGCCGGTCGCGGGATCTGGTATGCGCCGGATCAGGACTACGGCGCCAAGCAGAGTGTGTTTGTGCCGTTGTTCGGGATTCAGGCGGCCACGGTGACCGCCACCAGCAAGTTCGCCAAGCTGGGCCGCGCGCTGGTGGTGCCGTTTACTCAGGAGCGTCTGGCGGATGGCAGCGGCTATCGCCTGGTGGTCCATCCACCGATGCAGGATTTCCCCGGCGAGAGCGATGAAGCCGACTGCCTGCGCATCAATCAGTGGGTTGAACGCGCCGTCACGGATTGCCCGTCGCAATACCTGTGGGCGCACCGGCGTTTCAAAAGCCGGCCACCGGGCGAGCCGAAGCTGTATCCCAAGCGCGGTTGAGGTCACTACTCGGATAAATGTGTAGGAGCGCGCTTGCCCGCGATGGCGTCGGTTCAGTCCATGTATCTCTTTTGGATGAACAATTTTTCGCGGGCAAGCGCGCTCCTACAGTTCGAGGGCAATAGTGACATCGCGCAATCAACGATTCGATGGCGATGCCGGGATCACGCGGTCAAACGATCATCCCGAAAGTCGCGCAGCGCCTGTTCGATCTCTTCTCGCGTGTTCATCACGAACGGGCCGTATTGCACGATGGGTTCGTGCAGTGGCTTGCCGGCGATCAGCAACACCCGGGCGCCAGACTCGCTGCGCAGCTGCAGCTCGCCGGTGTCCGACAGTCTTGCCAGGCGGCGCGTACCGATTTTCTGCGGCTGACCGACCACCTCCAGCTCGCCTTCGTACACGTACAAGAACGCACGATGGCCGTCCGGCACCTTCGGACTGATGCTGCTGCCTGCCAGCAGGTGGAAGTCGAAGTACTGTGGCTTGGTGTCCGGCCGCTGCACGGCGCCCGCTTGCTGCACCTGCCCGTCGTCGAACACGCCGGCGATCACCACCACTTCGACACCCGCCCGGGTGGTCAGGCGTGGAATGCGTTCCGGCTGAATGTCTTCATAGCTGGCGTCGTTCAGTTTCGATTTGCCCGGCAGGTTGAGCCACAACTGAAAGCCGCGCATGGTGCCTTCTTCCTGCTCCGGCATCTCGCTGTGAATCACCCCGCGCGCCGCGGTCATCCATTGCACGCCGCCGCCCTGCAGCAGGCCGACATTGCCCATGTGATCTTCATGGCGCATGCGGCCTTCGAGCATGTAGGTCACGGTCTCGAAGCCGCGATGAGGGTGCGGCGGAAAGCCGGCGATGTAGTCGTCGGGCTTGTCGGAACCGAACTCGTCGAGCATCAGAAACGGGTCGAACTGCTCGACACCCGCTCCGCCGAACACGCGGGTCAACTGTACCCCGGCACCGTCGGACGTCGGCTGGCCGGCCTGGATCGCCAGCACTTTGCGTAGTTGAGTCATGAAAAGGCAACTCCTGAACAGGGTTTGAATGGGGGTTATGCTATGCCTGTTCGGGCGATGGATGGGTGGGATTTTTGTGGGGGATTGATCGATTTGACTGATCGAAACTGTAGGAGCGCGCTTGCCCGCGAAAGGGGCGTGCCAGGCGGTGAATGTATTACAGGCAGACCATAATCGCGGGCAAGCGCGCCCCTACAAAAGCAAAAACGGCCCACCGAATGACTTCGATGGGCCGTTTGTCCTACGCGATTCCCTTATTCGGAAATCTGCAACTTGCGCGCTTCGGTGTACACGTAACGCACTTTTTCGTACTCGAACGGCGAGTTCATCTGACCGTAGCGGAAGCTGGTGCTGTAGCGGCGATCGATGGCCCGCAGCAGGTAGATTTCCGGGTGGTCTTCGCTGACCTGCGACACGTTCAGGAAGTTGATCTGCGACTCGGCGGTGAAGTCGAACAGCAAGCCACCGGTGTCGCGGAAGTTCGACGGCCCCAGAATCGGCAGCACGAAGTACGGACCGGCTGGCACACCGTAGAAGCCCAACGTCTGACCGAAGTCTTCGCTCTGACGCGGCAGCCCCATCATGGTTGCCGGGTCCCAGACGCCGGCGATGCCGAGGGTGGTGTTGACCAGCAGGCGGCCGGTGGTTTCCAGCGAGCGCTTGCCTTTGAACTGCAGCAGGCTGTTCAGCAGGTTGGGGATTTCGCCCAGGTTGCTGAAGAAGTTGCTGACGCCGGTGCGCAGGAACGACGGGGTCACGTACTTGTAGCCGTTGACCACGGGCAGGAATACCCACTCATCGAAGCGGTAGTTGAAGTGATAGACGCGACGGTTCCAGGATTCCAGCGGGTCGTACACGTTCAACGCGTTGAGCGTGGCCCGTTCGAACTCGCGCTGGTCAAGGCCCGGGTTGAATTTGAGCGACTTCAACGGCTCGGTAAAACCGTCCGGATTGTCGACCCGACTGACCGGGTTGGCCTGGGAAACGATCGGCGCGTCGGCCGCGTGAGCCATGCCTGCGCACAGCAGGGTAGCGAGGAGAAGCAGACGTTTAGCCACGGAAAAACTCCAGCATGGCGTCGGAGTTGACGCGGTAGTTCAGATTGCCGCAATGACCGCCGTACGGGTAAACGGTCAGGCGATCGCCAAAGGTCTTGCGCAGGAAGCCGAGGTCACCCGGGCCGAGGATCACGTCATCGGCGTTGTGCATGACCGCAATCTTCTTGCTGGTGCTCAGGTAATCCTTCAGCGCGTACAAGCTCACCTGATCGACCAGTTGCAGCAGGCTGCCACCGTCGGTGCGGGCCCGCCACATCGGAATCACTTGCTCGGTCACGTAGCAATCAAAGTCGCATTGCAGCGCGCGCTTGAGAAACGGCGTCAGGCTGGTGCCTTCGGTGATCGGCGTCTTGGGCGGGGTAATCAGGCCGCGACGGTTGATCAGGTCGGAGGTGAATGCGATGTCGGCGGCCGAGAAGCGGAACGAGGTGCCGATCAGCATGGCCATCTGTTCGTTGGACAAGTGCTGCTTGGACTGCTGGAAGTCATACAGCAGGGCGTCATTGAGGTCGATGTAGCCTTTCTGGCGGAAGTAACGGGTCAACTTGGCCAGTACCAGTTCATAGAACGTGGTGCTGTTGTTGATGCCTTTGACGTCGGTCTGCACCATTTTGTCCAGGTTGCTGATCGAGGTGTACAGGTTAACCGGCGGGTTGATCAGCAGCACTTTCTTGAAGTTGAAACTGCGGCGGGTTTCGTCCAGATGGGCAACGAACGCGGCATCGAGGGCCCCCAGGCTGTAACCGGTCAGGTAATAGTCGGTGATCTGCAGTTTGCTCTGTTGCGCACGCACCGCTTGCATCACGCGGTACAGGTCTTCGGCGTCTTCCTTGGTCACGCCAGGGGTGGCGAAACGGGAAGCGGCGCTCATGAAGTCATAGCTGGTCGGCGAAGACAGCTGCACCACGTTATAGCCGGCGCCGTAATACAGTTTTTTCAGAAATTCGTTGAGCGTGCTGTTGTATGGCGCGCCGGTGCCGGCGATCAGGAAGATCAGCGGGGCGGGGTGGTCCTGCTTGGCGAGGCGATAACGCAGCTTCTTTACCGCCCAGAAGTTGTCGGGCAACGTGAACTCGCGCTCCGGGCGCAGGGTGAGGCTGTAATCGTCCTGATCGATGTCAGCGTCATCCGGCACTTTACTGCGCAGGTCAGGCGGGGTCGTGGCAATGGTCGCTTCGAACGGGTTGGTCAAAGGGAAGCCATAACTGGACGGGTCGACATCGACCGCCATCACGGACGCACTCAAAAAGAGGCCGCCCATCACGGCGGCGAAGCGTAGAAAACGAAGCATGACTAAATCCCTTGGGAAAGAAGTGCTGTTGAGATATCGCAGGCTATGACACGGGTGCAGTGCCAAAGTGCCGCTCTGGCAAGTCAGTTATATAAAGCCTTGGGGACAATACACGTTCTGCTGCTTTTGGCATGCACAAGTGTGTTTTAAACGTTATCCGATATTGCAATTTCGTGGCTGACGTTATGCTGTCGGCCGTTTTCACTCGTTCTGGAGTTTCTTGTGTCGCGTCGCGTGCCGCTCGTGTTGCTGTGTGTTGCCCTGGCTGTCTGGCTGGCGATCAGTTATGGCTTGCGCTATGGGCTGATGGAGGACGTGCAGTGGGTCGGCTTGTGTACCGATGAGGCGGTGCGATGGGAATGCCAGGTGCGGGCGAACCTTGGGCTGTTGATTCACTTCCAGGTGTTCGGCTGGGCGGCGCTGATCGCGTCGGCAGTGGCGTTTTTGGTGCCTCACCGTGCCGGGCGAGTGCTCGCGTTTGTGGGGCTGTTGCTGGGGATACTGGCGCTGGTGCTTTACACCGCCAGCCTGGCGGTGTTTGCGGTGGTGATCGCCGGGTTGCGCTTGGTGCGCGCCCGCTGATTACAACGCGGTTCAAATGTAGGAGCTGACGAGCTGCCGAAGGCTGCGATTGCGGTGTACCTGACACACCGCCTCGCAGCCTTCGGCAGCTCGGCAGCTCCTACACAGATCTCGTTAGATCCTGAAATCCACACAGCAGAAAGGGGAGCCGAGGCTCCCCTATCAAATCGTTGCACGTGCTCTTTTTTTATTGTTATAGGGCGGCCTGTTATTGTTTTTGGCGACCATTCCCTTTACTGCTTCTTCGTGATCCCCATACGGGATACAAGAGCAAACGTATTTTTTTGAGCGCTGACTTGCCTTCGATCAATCGATCCAACCAGTTCGGGCGCTACCTGAGGTAGTTTTATTGTTCTCTGCCCGGTCGCGGGGTCAATTCCCCGTAAAGCACATCCACTCCAAAAAAATCTGTTAGCTGCGTCTCTGTGCCATTGTTTTTGTTGTGTCAGAGCCGATTCGTCTTATTTTTATTGGATTGCCGCTTTTTATTCTTGTTATGCAGAAGATATAGCAGGGCGCGTGCCAACTTTTGTAATTCTTTGTAAATCAATGGTTTGCGATGGCTTACGAAAAAGGACGCCTGACGAGGACGGAATTCTGTTTCCGTGTTACCCGCTTTTTGAGTCGTGATTCATCAAGCGGTAACACAATGTATCCGTCATCCCCCCATCCGGTTACACGCGGGGGTGACACGGCCTGCTTACACGGCCACCGGTCGCGCGGGTAAAGGCTCTGCAGAAGGTGCCACGGCCTGAACACCCAGGCTGCGCCAAAGCGCCAACGTCATCAGCACGCTGACCCATGCCCAACTCCAGGCCTGCGGGTTGACCAAGCCTTCGCGATACAGCTGCGGGACAATGCCCAGACCGACGATGCACGCCAGCAATGTGATCTCCCTGCGCGGGGCCTTCACCGGCCGCACCAGATAGAACAGCGCCGGCAGCACCAGCGTCGCGGTCGGGAAGCTGCGGTAGCGGGGATCGAAGACCATCGACAGCATCATCACCGCAGCGGCGAACCCGGCGGCGCACAGCCACCAGCCCGCACGATGGTCAAGCCACTGGAACGCCTTGCCCCGCCAGCCGTTGCGCGCCGAAAGGGTCAGCGCGGCATGGGCCATCACCAACAGATTCAGGCCGATCAGCAACCCTGCCCACACGTACTCGCCCGGGAAGCGGCTGGTCACCCGCGCCAGTTCGCCCCACGTCCCGAGACAACACGCACCCAGGGCAGCCATTAAAGGAAGCAACAAGGCACTGCGCGGTTGAGTCACGCGCCCGGCGAGGATCAGCGTCAGCACCGTGATGCCGCCGCTGACCGCCAGCCAGAACGGCCAGTACGGCAGATTCGACACCGGACCGGCCAGCACGCCCTTGTCCTGACGGTCAGCGTCGAACAGTCCCCAGTAACCGCCCACCGCACCTTCTGCCGCACGCTTCCACGGCTGGTCGAAGGCCTCAATGAGGTTGTAATGCCAGCCATTGTGCTCAGCCATGGCCACGAAGCTGCGGATGAACTTCGCCTCATTCACCCGGCTGGGCAGGGCGGTTTCCCGCTGACGGCCTTCGCTGGGCCAACCGGTCTCGCCGATCAGAATGTCCTTGGGCGCAAAACGGCTGCCGAAGGTCTGGCGGATCTGCGCCACGTGGGCCAGGGCGTCATCGATGCCTTTCGGATCGTCCTCCCAGTACGGCAGCAGGTGAATCGTCAGGAAGTCCACTGCCGGCGCGACTTCCGGGTATTGCAGCCAGTATTCCCAGACGTCGGCGTAGGTGACCGGTTGCTTGACCTGGGCCTTCACCTGGCGAATCAGCGTGGCCAGTTGGGCGCCGGTGACTTCCTTGCGTAACAACGCCTCGTTACCGACGATCACGGCGGTCACAACGTCCGGGTTGGCGTTGGCCTGTTCGATCAGCGCTTTGACTTCCTTGGCGGTGTCGACCGGGTTGCTGTTGATCCACGCGCCCAGCATCACTTTGAGCCCGTGCTTGCGCGCGAGGGCCGGGATCGCCTCCAGGCCGGTCATGGAGTACGTCCGGATGCACTCAAAGCGGGTCGCGAGCAACGCCAGGTCGGCATCCATGCGTTCGGGGCGCAGCTTGAACGGCTGATCGAACGGCGACTGATCCTTATCGAACGGGGTGTAGGACGCGCACTGTAATTTGTGGGTCGGCGTGGCGGCGTCCGGCAGCGTCACCGGTTTGCCGAGGGCGTACCAGTAACCGCACAGCGCGAGCAGGGCAATCAGACAGGCAAACAGATAGATGACGACAGGAGAGCGGGCGGTGGCGGGCATGTTCGGGCCGAAGTGGGGCAGGAAGCGGCATATTAGCATCGGCAACGCTCCCCCTGTAGGAGCGCGCTTGCCCGCGATTGCGCTGGATCGGGCACATCATCGGCCCTGACACACCGAGATCGCGGGCAAGCGCGCTCCTACAGATGACCTGCCTTGGTTTCCCATGCAATTTCCGTTCGGCCCCGGGCCGTTTTGCGACCTCATTGTCGCTGATGGCCCCGTGCTGTCGTTTCCCGATGGGTCAGTGTCGCTGACAGCTAAGGGAGGGGGCCGGTGCAGGTCGATGATCATGCAGTCAGCGCGAGGTGGTTCATCGCACGGGCAAGCAAATCAAGCGTTAAAGGCGCGTGACGCGCCCTTTATGGGCGCAGGTCGCAGCCTCAAAAAAACGTTAACGATGCCCGACGACATTCGGGTTCAGGACTACCGGGGAAGTGAAGATGAAGATGCGAAAAATCCTGGGTGCGGGCGCTGTTCTGGCGCTTGCCATCAGTTCCACGCTGGCCCTTGCTGACACCAAACCGGAGCTGAGTGTCGGCTACGTTGATGGCTGGTCCGACAGTGTCGCGACCACCAACGTGGCGGCTGAAGTGATCAAGGAAAAACTGGGCTACCCGGTCAAGCTGCAAGCGGTCGCGGCCGGGATCATGTGGCAAGGCGTTGCCACCGGCAAACTGGACATGATCCTGTCGGCCTGGCTGCCGGTGACCCACGGCGAATACTGGGCCAAGAACAAGGACAAGGTGGTCGACTACGGCGCCAACTTCAAGGACGCCAAGATTGGTCTGATCGTGCCTGAGTACGTGAAGGCCAATTCGATCGAAGACCTCAAGACCGATGAGTCCTTCAAGAAGAAAATCGTCGGCATTGACGCCGGTTCAGGCGTGATGATCAAGACGGACCAGGCGATCAAGGACTACGGTCTGGACGGTTACAAACTTCAGGCGAGTTCCGGCGCCGGCATGATTGCCGAGCTGACCCGCGCTGAAAACAAGAAAGAATCCATCGCCGTGACCGGCTGGGTGCCGCACTGGATGTTCGCCAAGTGGAAGCTGAAATTCCTCGAAGACCCGAAAGGCGTCTACGGCGCAGCGGAGACCGTGGACAGCATCGGCAGCACTGAACTGGCCAAGAAAGCCCCGGACGTCGTGGAGTTCCTGAAGAAATTCCAGTGGAGCTCCAAGGATGAAATCGGCGAAGTCATGCTCGCCATCCAGGACGGCGCCAAGCCTGAGGCAGCGGCCAAGGCCTGGATCGCCAAGCACCCGGATCGCGTGAAAGAGTGGACCGGTAAGTAAGGTGTCTTGAAACCCGATTCACCAGAACCGCCCCGTCTAACGATGGGGCGGTTTTTTTTTCGTTCTTGGAATGTCCGACTGTAGGAGCGCGCTTGCCCGCGATGGCGGTGTGTCAGGCGACGATGATGTACTTGATAAGGCGCTATCGCGGGCAAGCGCGCTCCTACAGGTGCCGCGCCAAGGTAAATGGACGTTCACCCCTCCACACCTGCTGTCGTTCTAATACTAAGGTCGTCTGGAGTGCGTCCCAGAGCGGACTAAAGTGCAATACGTGACATCTCATCTGTGCTGCGAGGACAAAAACAATGAACGACAGCATTTACCTCTCGATTCAAAACAGCCCGCGTTTCAAGGAGCTGGTGCAGAAGCGAGAAAAATTCGCCTGGATTCTTTCGGCGATCATGCTTGGGCTCTATGCCGCTTTCATCCTTTTGATTGCGTACGGGCCGCATATTCTGGGCGCGAAACTCAGCCCCACTTCAACCATCACCTGGGGTATGCCGATTGGCGTCGGGCTGATTCTTTCAGCGTTCGTGCTGACCGCCATCTACGTTCGCCGTGCCAACGGTGAATTCGATGACCTGAACAACGCGATCCTGAAGGAGGCACAGCGATGATCCGGCGCCTATCCGCGGCCCTTGGCCTTGCTGCTTTCGCCCCGACCCTCTGGGCGGCCGATGCCTTGACGGGCGCCGTGCAGAAACAACCGCTCAACGTCTCGGCGATCATCATGTTCGTCGTGTTCGTGGCGTTCACCCTGTACATCACCTACTGGGCGTCGAAAAAGAACAAGACCGCATCCGACTACTACTCGGCGGGCGGCAAGATCACCGGTTTTCAGAACGGTCTGGCCATTGCCGGGGACTACATGTCGGCGGCGTCCTTCCTGGGGATTTCCGCGCTGGTCTACACCTCCGGCTACGACGGTCTGATCTACTCCATCGGGTTTCTGGTCGGCTGGCCGATCATCCTGTTCCTGATTGCCGAACGCCTGCGCAACCTGGGCAAGTACACCTTCGCCGACGTGGCGTCCTATCGCCTCAAGCAGAAGGAAATCCGTACCTTGTCCGCCTGCGGTTCGCTGGTGGTGGTGGCGTTCTACCTGATCGCACAAATGGTCGGTGCCGGCAAACTGATCCAGTTGCTGTTCGGGCTGGACTACGCCGTTGCGGTCGTCCTCGTCGGCATCCTGATGTGCTTGTACGTGTTGTTCGGCGGCATGCTGGCCACCACGTGGGTGCAGATCATCAAGGCGGTGATGCTGCTGTCCGGTGCGTCGTTCATGGCGCTGATGGTCATGAAGCACGTCAACTTCGACTTCAACACGCTGTTCTCCGAGGCGATCAAGGTTCACCCCAAAGGTGAAGCGATCATGAGCCCGGGCGGTTTGGTCAAAGACCCGATCTCCGCGTTCTCGCTGGGGCTGGCACTGATGTTCGGTACCGCGGGCCTGCCGCACATCCTGATGCGCTTCTTTACAGTGAGTGACGCCAAGGAAGCCCGCAAGTCAGTGCTCTATGCCACCGGCTTCATCGGGTACTTCTACATCCTGACCTTCATCATCGGCTTCGGCGCGATTCTGCTGGTCAGCACCAACCCGGCGTTCAAGGATGCAGCAGGCGCCTTGCTCGGCGGCAACAACATGGCGGCGGTGCACCTGGCCGATGCAGTGGGCGGCAGTCTGTTCCTGGGCTTCATCTCGGCGGTGGCGTTCGCGACCATCCTGGCGGTAGTGGCCGGTTTGACGTTGGCTGGTGCTTCGGCGGTGTCGCATGACCTGTATGCCAGCGTGATCAAGGCCGGCAAGGCCAACGAGAAAGACGAGATCCGGGTGTCGAAATACACCACCGTTGCGCTGGCGGTTGTCGCGATCCTGTTGGGTATCGCCTTCGAAAGCCAGAACATCGCGTTCATGGTGGGCCTGGCGTTCTCCATCGCGGCGAGCTGCAACTTCCCTGTGCTGTTGCTCTCGATGTACTGGAAAAACCTGACCACCCGTGGCGCCATGATCGGCGGCTGGATGGGGTTGATCAGTGCAGTGGTGCTGATGATTCTTGGCCCTACCATCTGGGTGCAGATTCTGCATCACGAGAAGGCGATCTTCCCGTACGAGTACCCGGCGCTGTTCTCGATTGCTATCGCGTTTGTGGGGATCTGGTTCTTCTCGATTACCGACAAGTCGAAAGCGGCGGAGGGCGAACGTGCCTTGTTCTTCCCGCAGTTCGTACGCTCGCAGACTGGCCTGGGGGCCAGTGGTGCGGTGTCGCATTGATGTGAAGTAGCGGTTGTACACCAGACGCCCCGATGAGATATCGGGGCGTTTTTGTGTGTGGGTTCTGGTAGCACGCTGACCCCTGTAGGAGCTGACGAGCCTGTGCGGGGCTCCGGGGTCGCGCTCGACCGATGCGGTGTGCCTGACATGCCTTAAATCGTGTGAATATCCATTATTAGCGGTGTGGCTGACATCGGTTCCGCTCTTACAGCGGGTCACTTTTGTAAAAGCGACAAAAGTAACCAAAAACGCTTTGCTCCCGGTTTGGCCCTCCTTCGTCGGGTTCCCTCACTCCGGCGACGCTCCGTGGGCACGCCGCCAACGGCCATC